>JAICXR010000240.1 GCA_025980355.1 Chloroflexota bacterium
GACGCCGCACCCGCGCCAGCGCCCGCACCATCCCGCTGTGCGCGACGATGTTCGATTCTGGCTCGCCCCCGGGCCTGGGGGCGAGATGCCGAAGGCAGAGTGGGGGCCTGTAAACCACCGGCGCGAGACTCTGTGGCGCACATCAGGACAGACCAGCCCTTGACGGGATGTTTGCCAGCGCCTATGGTCGGGGTGCGTCGCCAACGGTGCGAACGATAGCCGACAGAGCGAAATCACGGAGAGGTACTAGGGATAAGCGACTGGATCCAACTCTTTGACGGGAAGAGTCTCGACGCTTGGCGCGGTCGGACGCGGCAGGCAGCGGCTCCGGACCATACCTGGCGCATCGTCGGGGGCGTGCACCTGAATGCGGACAACGCACAGTTGCTAGTCGGCGAGCCGGGAACCGGCGTGATGCTCAACGGCGACGACGGACGCACCGCCGACCTGCACACCACGTTGGAGCACGGGAGCTGCGAGCTGCACGTGGAGTTCTGCGTTGCCGCGAAGTCCAACTCCGGCGTTTATTTGATGGGGCAGTACGAGATCCAGGTGCTGGACAACTGGGGGACGCCCGATGCGGGGCTGTCGGTGCATTCCTGCGGCGCCATCTATCCGCGCTGGGTCGAGGCGTCGAAAACGAACTACGAGGGATCGCCGCCCCGCGCCAACGCCTGCACGGAGCCGGGGACCTGGCAAACGTTCGACGTGCTCTTCCACGCGCCGCGCTTCGACGCTGCCGGTCGGAAGAGTGCCAACGCCCGCTTCGAGCGGCTGCTGCAGAACGGCGTGCTGATCCAGGAGAACGTCGAGTGCAGCGGCCCGACCCGCGGCGCCTGGAACGCCGAGGATATCGCCCGCGGCCCGCTGCGCCTCCAGGGCGACCACGGCCCGGTGGCGTTCCGGAACATCCGCATGCGGCCGCTCGACGAATAGGGCCGCCCCGCCAGGCGCCGACGTTACCGTCCTGGCCGCCCGCCAGCGCCGAAAGGACCGAGCATGAGCGAATCCCTACCCGTCGGCAGCGCGCCACCGGCGTTGCCAGTCCCCCACTTCCCCGACCGGCTGCACGCCTACGTCTGGCGGAACTGGCAGCTCGTTCCCTTGGAGCAGCTCGCGGCCGTCGTCGGCGCCACTGCCGAGGACGTGCTGCGGATTGGCCGGGCCATGGGCCTGGCCGGGCCACCGGAGGTCAGCGCCGATCAGCGCCGTCGCTCCGCCATCACCGTTATTCGCCGGAACTGGCACCTGCTCCCCTACGACCAACTGCTGGCGCTGCTCGGCTGGACGGCGGAGGAGTTGTCGTATAGCCTGCGGGAAGACGACTTCCTCTGGCACAAGCTGGGCCGGCTAAAGCCGCAGTGTGAGCGGCTGGAGTATCGCCGGCCCGACGCCGAGGCGATGGCCCGCGCCGAGGAAATCGGCCAACTGGTTCGTCAAGCCCTGCCGTCCGGGGTGGGGGCCGCCGGCGAGCCGCTCTTCAGCTTCGTCAAGGCGCTGGCGACGCCGCCGGCCCCGCGCCGGGAGCAGCCGGCGGCGAGCCGTTTCCACCCGCGCCTCTGCTATTCCTACTTCGCCCTCTACGGCGATCCCTTGCTGGAGGAGGGTCTCGATCCCTACCCCGATGGCTACCTGGCCCGCCTGGCGGACTGCGGCGTCGACGGGATCTGGCTGCAAGCCGTGCTCTATAAGCTGGCGCTCTTCCCCTGGCAGCCGGAGCTCAGCGCGGGCCGCGAGCAGCGCCTGGCGGCGCTCAACCGGCTGACGGCACGGGCGAGGGAGCATGGCATCGGCCTCTACCTCTACCTGAATGAGCCGCGCGCCATGCCGCCGGACTTTTTCCGGCGCCATCCGCAGTTGCAGGGCGTCGCCCAGCGCGACCTCGCCACCATGTGTACCAGCCTGCCGGAGGTGCAGGACTACCTGCGCGAGGCGGTGCGCTCGCTCTGCCTGGCCGTGCCCGACCTGGCCGGTCTGTTCACCATCACGGCGTCGGAGAACCTCACCAACTGCTGGTCGCACCACCAGGGCAAGGACTGTCCGCGCTGCGCGCGCCGGTCCGCGGCGGAGGTGATCGCGGAAGTGAATCGCCTGATCGATGAGGGCCGACGGGCCGCGGGCAGCCGGAGCCGTTTGCTCGTCTGGGACTGGGGCTGGCGCGACGAGGACGCCGAGGCGACGATCGCCGGGTTGCCGGCGGACGCGGCGCTCATGAGCGTGAGCGAGTGGCAGTTGCCGATCCGCCGCGGCGGCATCGACAGCACCGTCGGCGAATACAGCATCTCGGCGGTCGGGCCGGGTCCGCGCGCCACCCGCCACTGGGCGTTGGCGCGCCAACGGGGCCTGGGCGCCATCGCCAAGATGCAGGTCGCCGTCACCTGGGAGCTCTCGGCGGTGCCCTACATCCCGGCGATGGAGCTAGTGGCGCGCCACGCCGCCAACGTGCGCGCCGCCGGGGTCGATGGCTTGATGCTCGGTTGGACGCTCGGCGGGTATCCCTCGCCCAACCTGGAGGTCGTGGCGGCAATTGGCAGTACCACCGACCTGACGCCGGAGGGGGCGATCGCCCGGGTGGCGGGGCGGCGCTTCGGCGCGGCGGCGCCGGCGGTGATCGAAGCCTGGCGCATCCTGAGCACGGCCTTTGAAGAGTTCCCCTACCATGGCGGCGTCGTCTACCGGGCGCCGACCCAGTGCGGCCCCGCCAACCTGCTCTGGGCGGAGCCGACCGGCTACCAGTCCACGATGGTCGGCTTCCCGTACGACCACCTGGACGGCTGGCGGGCCATCTATCCGCCCGACGTGTTCGCGCGCCAGATGGCGCTGGTGGCCGCCGGCTTCGAAGCGGCGGTATTGCTCCTGCGGCGTGCCCTGGCGGCCGACGGGCAGGCCGGTCACGCGGCCCTTGGCGCGGCAACGCGCGCCGCAGTCGATGCCGAAGCGCGCGTGATCGAAGCGGCCGGCATCCATTTCCAGAGTGTCGCCAACCAGGCGGACTTCGTCCGGACGCGCGATGCCCTGGCCGCGGCCGCCAGCCGGCGAGCGACGGGGGAGGCACTGGCGGAACTGGAGCGGCTGCTGCAGGCGGAAAGCGCGCTGACGCGCCGGCTCTACGCCCTGCAAATTGCGGACAGCCGGATCGGCTTCGAGGCGAGCAATCAGTATTATTATGTCCCGCTCGACCTGGTTGAAAAGATGCTAAACTGCGACGACCTCCTGACCCGCTGGTTGCCTGCGCAACGTGCCAGGTACGCCAGCATCGCGACGACGTGACCATGCCCGTGTCGATGGATAGACCATCGGCGAGGAAAGGAGCGCCGAACGCCCGGACTGTCCACAGTGGTAAGCAAGCGTCATCGGGGCCATGCCAGGCCCCACCAAGCGTAAGGAAAAGGGAAGATGCTGAATCCCGGTTCGACTCGCCCGACCGATCGCTACACCATGTCACTGACGCGCCGTCGATTTCTGGCCGGATTGGCGCCCGCCTGCGCAGTCGTGCCACTCCTGACCACCTGCGGCGGCAGCGTCGCCGCCACGGTCAGCACCGCCGCCAGCAGTGGCAGTGCCGCCACGACGACCAGTGCGACCGTGAGCGCAACCGCGTCCCAAGCGCCGACATCCAGCGCAGCAGCCGCCACGAGCACCGCCAGCGCCGCAACTACATCGTCGGTTGCGGCATCCGTTAGCGCGGCGTCCGCCGCGACCTCCAGCGCCTCCGCCGCCCCGACATCCTCCGCCGCCCAGGCGGCCGCCGGCCAGAAGACACTCCTGCTCTGGGGGCAGGACGTCTTCTACAAGCCGGGGACGCTGGGCGACACCTTCATCAAGGAGTTCGCCCAGCAGAACCCGGACCTCAAGGTCATCAGCGAGCCGCAGGCGTATAGCACCACCAAACTGCCGCAAATGGTCGCCGCCGGCACCGTCCCCGATTTCGCCCATATGGACCGCTACCTGGCGGCGGAGTGGGGCAACAAGGGCATCATCGAGCCGCTGGACGCCATGCTCGCCCAGTCCAAGGTCCTCATCCCGTCCGACTGGCGGGACGGCCTGCGCAGCGACGTGACCTGGAAGGGGAAGGTCTTCGCCGTCCCCCAGGGGTCCGACGTCTGGCTCTTCTACTGGAACAAGCCGGCCTACCAGGCGGTCGGACTCCCCCAGGATACGGCGCCGGCGACCTGGGACGAGTTGAAGCAGACGTCCCAGAAGCTCTATCAAGCAGACGCCAGCGGGGCGATCCAGCGCTACGGCTTCGCCCCCCAGTTCGGCAACGGCGGTCCGCAGGCGGCCTGGCTCATTTTCATGTGGCAGCAAGGGCAGGATGAGCTGAGCCCGGACCGCACCAAGGCGATCTTCAACACGGATCTCGGTCTCAACGCCCTGAACCTGGTGGTGGACTTCGTGCAGGCGCAGGGCGGCTGGCAACGCTACCTGGACTTCACCAAGGGGTTCTCGCCCCAGGCGAAGCAGGCGGCGCTCCCGGAAGGGAAGATTACCTCGCACCTCGACTACCAGGGCGAGGTGACGGCGATCTGGAAGCCGGCCGTGCCGAATTTCTCACCCGACGTCTACGGCGCCGGCCTGATCCCCAAGCCGCCGGATGGCAAGGACACGACCTACCAGGGCGGCCCCACCTACGTCATCCCCACCGGCGCCAAGAACCCGACGGACTCCTTCCGCTTCCTGGAGTACATCTCCACCGCCGCCAACCAGGTACGCTGGGCCGATGGACCGGGCGCCGTGCCGACGTCGAAATCGGTGCTGGCGAGCGACGCCTATCTCAGCAAGGACCCGGTGCGCAAGGTCTACGCCCAGCTCGCCCTCGGCGGGAAGTGGGTGCCGGTCGTCCCCGGCGGCGCCGACATCCTGAAGCTCCACTCCCAGCTGATGACCGACGCGCTGACCGGCGCCAAGTCGCCCCACGACGCGCTGACCGCCGCCCAGACGGCGATCCAACAGGTGCTCGACAAGAATATGGCCGGTAGCTAGTTGTCGTGAAGATCGCCGACCGCATCCACATCGTCGCCAGCGGACGACTCGGCTTCGGCCTGACCGACGACTTCGACTGTCACGTGTACCTCGTCGTTGGGGGCAGCGAGTATGCCCTCATCGACGCCGGGGGCGGCCGGGATATCGACGGTATCGTCGCCCAGATCACGGGCGACGGCCTCGACCCGACACGGGTCCGCCAGTTGCTGCTGACCCACGCGCACGCCGACCACGCCGCCGGCGCCGCAGGACTGCGCCGGCGCTTCGGCCTGCGCGTCCTGGCCTCTCCCGCCGTGGCGCGCTACGTGCGCGCCGGTGACGAGCACGCGGTGAGCCTCGACGTCGCCCGGCGGGCCGGCAGCTATCCGCCGGAGTTCACCTTCCCGCCCTGCCCGGTGGACGCCGAACTCGCCGACGGCGCCGAGGTGAAGGTCGGCGACCTCACCCTGACGGCGCTGGAGACGCCCGGGCACGCCTCGGGCCATCTCGCCTACGTGTTACGCCAGGGCGACCGCGTCTCCGTCTTCAGTGGCGACGCGGTGTTCTTTGGCGGGACGATCCTGCTCCAGCACACCTGGGATTGCTCGCTGCAAGAGTCGATCAGCAGTGTCGAACGCCTGGCCGCGCTATCGGTGGACGGCCTCTATCCGGGCCATCTCACCTTCGCCGTCCGCCACGGCCGGCGGCAGGTGGACAAGGCCATCCAATCTATAGCCAACTTGCTGCCGCCGCCGCAGATGGCGTGAGAGTCCTGTGCTCGGCGCCGCTCGGCAGCGCTCCGCCCTTGACAATGTAGACATTATAACGAATACTCAGCGCGCCACCCGAATC
>JAICXR010000543.1 GCA_025980355.1 Chloroflexota bacterium
ATCCGGGCGCTTGGGCACGAACATCGCCGTGACGGCTCGGCCGACCAGGATGCGATCGGGGTGGGTGTTGAGCCAGTTCCCCTCGAACTGGTCATGGTAGCCGTGCTTGCGCAGCACGCTCCACGCCTCCTCCGTGGTGACGAGCGCCATGCGCCCAACAATATCGTCCGGGACGCGCGGCCGGCCGTCGGGGAACCGCTCATACGGGCTAAGACGGGTCAGGGCGATGGTCGCGTCGGGCGGGTTTACGACGTCCATGGCACTCCTTTTTTGTGTACGCGATGCGCGTCCGAGCAAGAGCCTACGGCCGCTGACTATCACGCTGATGGCGGTGATCGGCGTCACGATCCGGTGGTCTGGTACTGCTTCACCATCGCTTCCAACTGCGGCTTGAGCGAGGTCAGCGCGTCCTGAACGGTCTGCTTGCCGGTCAGTACATTCTTGTCCAGCGTATCCTGAATGAGATTCTGGGCGTCGGTATTCGCCGGTGAGAGGAACAGCGGGTCCTGGTTGCCCAGGCCGTCGGGGATGAAGTCCGGCGTCGCCGTGAAGACGGACGCCTGCACGTTCGCCATGCTGCCGTAGTATTGCTTGACGTAAGCGGGGATAGAGGATCGTTGGGACGGCATCCGCTCTTCCAGTCCGGCCAGCCGGCCCTGTTCGACGCTGTATTTGAGCAGGGCCCAGGCTTCGTTGGCGTGCTTGGTCTGCGACCATATGGCGATCACCGTGCCGCCCATATCGGGCGCGGCGCGCTGCGCCTTCGGGAAGGGCACGAACGCCCAGTCCACGTCCTTGATCGCCGTCGTCGTGGTCGGCACGGCGCAACAGATGGTGAAGGTGGCGCTCTTGCCGGAATAGAAAGGCTCGCCCTTGCCGAAGTTCGGCGCGCTGGGACTGAAGGAGGCGCTGCGGTCCTTCAGGACCATGTCGTAGTAGTTCGTGTACGCTTCGATCATGGCCGGGCTGTCGCAGGTGATGGTCGTGTTGTCGGGCGCCATCCATTGGGCGTTCCACCACGCCGGGATATCCAGCACCGTGCCGAGCCGGGACGTACCGACCACCGGCGAGGGGCCGCTGAGGATCGTGACGTGCTTGAGGGCGTCGCGGAACGTGCTCCAGCTCCAGGTCTCTTCCCAGCTCGCCGGTAGGGCGATCCCGGCCTTCTGGAAGATGCCGCGGTTGGCGACCAGCACCAGCTCGTTGCCGGCGTAGGCGTGGGGCAAGGCGAGCACTTTGCCGTCCACCTGCACGCCCTTGTACACGGGCTGCACGAACTGGCTCGTGTCGAAGTGATCCTGGGCGATCAGGGCGTTCAGCGGGTAGGCGCCGCCCAGTTGGCGCAGGTCCGGCACGCCGGCCAGCGTCGACACCACGTCGAGCTGCTCGCCGCTGGCGGCGATGGCCTTCAGCTTGGCCAGTCCGGCGGCCGTCTGTTGGGCGATGGTGAGCTCGACGGTGATCCCCGGACTGGCGTCGGTGAAGCCCTTGATGAAGGCGTCGATCTGGGGCTGGGGGATGCTCTTGAGCTTGGCGATCCACTCCAGTTTCACGCCGGTGCCGGCGGGGGCGCTGGCCGCGGCCACGGACGCACTACTGGCCGTCGCGGCGGCGCCGGTGCTGGGCGTGGCCGACTGCACCGCGCTCGTGCTCGTCGCCGTCGCGGGGGTGGCATTCGCGGCGCTGGAGACGGCCGGGCTACTCGTTGCGACGCTCGCCGTGGCGGACCCGACGCCGATGGCGGGCGCGGCGCCGCAGGCGGCGAGGCCCAGCGTCGTCACTATGCCGGCCAGGGTCGCCATCAGTCGCCGGCGGGTCAACGGCGGAGTGCTCGGCTGCCAGTGATGAGACATACCTGCTCCTCTCCATCCAGACGAAGCGCGGAAAGTGCGGGGTCACCGTGTCGAGTATAGCCCACGGGCAGGTGAAGAGCGGGCCACCGCCATCACGGACGATGGCCGCTCCGGCGCGCCCGACCTACCCCAGCAGCCGCACCTCCCGCCAGGTGCCGCGGATGTCGATCTCGATGTCCAGTCCTTCCACCGGCGGACGGCTGTAGAACCAGTGGACGCCGTGCGGCGCTGCCGTACCCATTAGGGCGAGGATGCCCGGTTCCAACACCGCCTGCAATTCGCCGGTGGTGTAGACCTGGACACTGGTCACGTCGGCCCACGTCGCGGCGAGGTCGTCCAGGTGCCGCTGCATGGCGGCCATCACGTCGGCGGTCTTTTCCCGCA
>JAICXR010000575.1 GCA_025980355.1 Chloroflexota bacterium
CACAACTCGCCGCTGGTCGACGCGCTGATCCGGGCCCGCGAGAACGGCAAACAAGTGGCCGTGCTGGTGGAGCTGAAGGCGCGCTTCGACGAAGAGAACAACATCGAGTGGGCGCGGGCGCTGGAGCAGGCCGGTGTCCACGTGGTCTACGGCTTGCTCGGCCTCAAGACCCACTGCAAGGTGGCGCTGGTCGTGCGCCGCGAGCCGGACGGCATCCGACGGTATGTCCATGTGAGCACCGGCAATTACAACCCGAGCACCGCCCGCGTCTACACCGACCTGGGCATGCTCACCTGCCGGCCGGAGTTCGGCTGCGATGCCTCCGAACTGTTCAACTACCTGACCGGCTACTCGCGCCAGCGGAACTACCGCGCCTTGCTGGTCGCGCCGGTCAGCCTGCGCCAAGAGTTGCAGCAACGGATCGAGCGGGAGATCGCCCACGCCCAGGCGGGCCGGCCGGCGAGACTGCTCTTCAAGGCGAACACGCTGCAGGACTACCCATTCACCGACCTCCTCTATCGGGCGGCGGCGGCCGGTGTGCAGGTGGACCTGGCAATCCGCGGCATCTGTATCGCCCGTCCCAACCTGCCGGAGCTGGAAGGCCGGTTGCGGGTGGTCAGCATCGTCGGCCGATTCCTGGAACATAGCCGGGCCTTCTATTTTCACAATAACGGCGACGAAGAGCTCTATCTCGGCAGCGCCGACCTCATGCCCCGGAACCTCGACCGGCGCGTCGAGATCGTCTTCCCGATTGAAGACGCCGCCATGCGGACGTACCTGAAGGAAGAAGTGCTGGAAAAGTATTTCCTTGATACCAGCAAGGCCCGCCTCCTGCGGGGAGATGGCGCCTACGACCGGGTCCGGCCGGCGGACGGAGTGGAGCCGCTGGACGTGCAGCAATGGCTACTGGATGCGGCACATCGCCGGGCCGACGAGAAGGCGCCCCTGCACATCGTGCCGCGCAACGTCGTGCCGTTGCCGTCCCCGTCGCCGGACTGAGCCGACGACGCGGCGTGGTCCGGGCTGGCGCGACGCGGCAGCCGGACGATGGCGTATGCTAGCGCCAAAGGAGGTCATTATGCACACGATGTATGTTGCAGCCGGGAATGCTCTGGCCGTGCTGCGTCACCAGCAGGGCGCTTGGCGGGCGACGCTCGGCCTGGAAGGCATGCCGGCCCAGTGTGTCGCGGCCGATCCGCTCCACCCGGCGACCATCTATGCCGGCACGTTCGGCCAGGGTCTCTGGCGTAGTCGGGACGCCGGTGCAACCTGGCAGCCGGCAGGCCCCGGCATCCCGTACCAGGAGATCATGTCCGTTGCGCTCAGTCCACTGGAGCGGGTCGACGGCCAGTGTGTCGTCTGGGCGGGAACGGAGCCGAGCGCGCTGTTCCGTTCGGAGGATGGCGGGGCGACGTGGACGGAACGCAACACCTTGCGGCAACTGCCGTCGGCGCCGACCTGGAGCTTCCCGCCGCGCCCCTGGACGAGCCACGTCCGTTGGATCCAACCAGATCCGAACGTGGCGGAGCGCCTCTTCGCCGGCATCGAGCTCGGCGGCGTGATGCGCAGCCTCGACGGCGGCCTGACCTGGGAAGACCGCAAAGCCGGCGGGCAGCACGATTGCCACACCCTGGCGATGCATCGCCAGGCGCCGGATCGGGTGTACGAGGCGGCGGGCGGCGGCTATGCGGAGAGTATGGACGGCGGCGCCTCCTGGCGGCGGCTGGACGACGGCCTGACTCGCCACTACACCTGGGGGCTGGCGGTCGATCCGGGCGACCCGGACACCGTACTGGTGTCCGCCGCCCACGGTCCGCGCCAGGCACACGACCCCGAGCAGGCGG
>JAICXR010000322.1 GCA_025980355.1 Chloroflexota bacterium
CTCAACCGGCCGCCCGAGATAGACGCCGATGATCTTGCCGAGGATGCCGGCGTAGACGCGCTCGGCGTAGTCGGCGGGGAATCGCGCTGTTTCAACGGTCATGGCGGTGCTGTCGTTCCTTTGCGGCTAGGCTGAGGCTCGCACGATGAGCCGATGCGGGAGTTCCACCCGACGCGGGGGCAGGCTTGGGTCCTGAATGCGTTCCAAGAGCATCTCCACCGCCCGTTGCCCGATCTCATACTTGGGCACGGCGACCGTGGTGAGGGGTGGTCCGGTAAACGCGGCTTGGGCGATGTCGTCATACCCAACGACCGCGATGTCTTCGGGAACGCGGATCCCTGCCCCATGGAGGATGTCGAGCGCGCCGATCGCCATCAGGTCGTTGGCGGCGAACACGGCGGTGAGGCGGTCGGTCATCGACGACGCTTGCTCCAGCAGCCGGCGCATGGCGGCGGCGCCCCCAGCGCGCGTGTAGTCGGCCTCGACCATCAGGGCCGGCTCGCTCGCAATCCCGGCGTCGGCCAGGGCGGCGCTGTATCCGGTGGCTTTCGCCGGCCGGCCGTTGAGGGAGGGCGGACCACCGATGAGGCCGATGCGCCGGTGGCCGGCGGCCAGTAAGTGGCGCACCGGCTCGTAGGCGCCGCGGGCGCCGACCAGCACCCGATCGTACTCCGGCGAGTCGATCCGCGAACCGACGAGGACGAGCGGCAGGTGCAACTGGGCGAGCGTGGCCAGGATCTGCGGACTGGCGTCGGCCGGGTCGAAGACGACGCCGTCAAATTGCCGCTCGTCCGCCTTGAGGAGAAAGCGCTGTTCCCGTTCCAGCCGCCGGTCGGAACTGTAGATCACCACGGCATAGCCATGATTGTCCGCCGCGTCCTGAACCCCCCGCGCGACTTCCGGATAGTAGGGGTTGGTCAGGTCTGGGATGACTAGGGCCAAGAGTTCGCTTTTCCCCGTGCGGAGACTGCGCGCCAGCGCGTTGTGTCGGTAGCCGAGTTCGGAGACGGCGGTGAGCACACGCTCGCGCAGCGCCGGGGCGACGAAACGGGTCCCATTGAGCGTGTGGGAGACGGTCGACCCAGAGACCCCGGCCCGGGCCGCCACATCCGCGATCGTGGCCATCGGCTCTCCTTGCGAATCGATTGCGCAATCGATTCTCCTGCTATGCTACCAGCTTGGAAGCCGGGCGGTACGGGACTCCGCCCTCGGTGCGTCGACGTTCGGAGCGGAGAGACAATGGCGAACATCAACTTCCTGGTGATTATGACGGATAGCCTCCGTCCGGACTATGTGGCCAGTTACCGGCGTCCGTCGGACCGCGCCGGCATGCCGGGGCAGCTCCAGTCGCCTATCGGCATCGGGGCGCGGACGCCGGCGTTGGATCGCTTGGCGGCCGAGTCGGCGGTCTTCGAACGCGCCTATGCCGCCTCCTTCCCGACCGTGCCCAGCCGGAACGATGTCCACACCGGGCAATATACCTTTCCGCAGCGCGGCTGGTCTCCCCTCCCGCCCGATGTCCCTTGCCTCGCCGCCGGCATGACGCGCGCCGGCTATGCCACCCAGTTCTACTGCGATACGCCCAATCAGGTGCCGAACGGACTGCAGCGCGGCTTCAGCTTCTGGGAATGGCATCGTGGCCAGGAAGGCGAGCGCCTCGTGAGCGATCCCCGGATCAAAGTGGAGCTGGGTTGCGCGCCGGAGAAGCTGCGCGGCAACGGCGTGGCCTACCGCCAGTACCTGCGCAATCGCGCCCACTGGCAAAGTGAGGAAGACCACTATGCCCCGCGGACGGTGCGCAGCGGCATGGCCTGGCTCCAGCAGCACTATGAGGCGGAGCGGGAGCGGCCCTTCTTCCTCTGGCTCGACATCTTCGATCCCCACGAGCCGTGGGATGCGCCGCCCTATTACGTGGACTGGTACGATCCGGGCTACTGCGGCGAGGTGCTGGCCCACGCCAACTACGGCCGCAGCGATTACATGACGGCGGCGGAACTCCAACACGTGAAGGCGCTCTACGCGGCCGAGGTGAGCATGGTGGACAAATGGATCGGCCGGCTGCTGCAGCAGGTGGACGACCTCGGCTACCGGGAATCGACGGCGGTGATCCATGTCTCCGACCACGGCCACTACTTTGGCGACCACGGCTTGCAAGGGAAGCCGTTCCGCGAACTCCTCTGGCTCTACGAAGGGCTGATCCGCACCGCGCTGGCCATCCGGCTCCCGGAGCGCCGCGGCGCTGGACGTCGGGTGACGGCCCTCGCCCAACTGCCCGACCTTACCGCGACGATCCTGGCGCTGGCCGGCCAGGAGTTGGCCGGCGCCCAGGGGCAATCGCTTCTACCGGTGATCGACGGCATGGAAGCGGGGCGGGAAGTCGTCTATTCCAGCCGGTATCCGATCTTGGCGAACGAGATCACGCCCTGCGCCATCACCACGGCCGAGTGGAGCTACCAGTACTGGCCGGGCAGCCCCGAGAAGGAGCAGCTCTACCATCTGCCGAGCGACCCGGCGCAGCTCCAGGATCTCCGGGCCGAGCGCCCGGAGGTCGCCGCGGAACTAGCGGCGAGCTATCTGGCCTGGCTTGAAGGGCAGAACGCCGAGATGGCCACCTGGCTACGCGCCGTGGAGCGGGATCCATCGTTTCGTCCGAACAGTCCGCACCTCTTCCGCGGGACCCTCTAAATTTGGTGCATCCGCAACCTTCGATGCGCTTCCGTGCGGGTTGCCCGGCCACTGAAGTGGCGGGCAACGGTTGCCAAGCCTGCCTGCGCAGGCTCTCCGCACCGACCGCCGGTGGTCCCAGTCCGCGCAGGCGGACTTTGCTCCCTCGTTGCCCGCGACTTCAGTCGCCGGGCAACCCGAATGGGACCTGCTAGATGCACCACTAGCTGGTGCGCCGATCAAGCGCCGCCAGGCGAACCCTCTCGCCTGGCGACCGCCGGAAACCGACGTGGCCGGGCTATTTCAGCACCGCGTCCACTTCCTGCTTGATCTGGGTGCAAACATCTTTGGCCGTCTTCTGGCCCGCCCAGAGGGGACCGAGCTCGCGGTTCACGATCACCATCATGTCCTCCCACTTGGGCACCTGCGGGACAATCCGGGCGATTTTCGCGCTTTCCAGGAAGACCTTGACGTTCTTGGGCGGCGCCGGTTGGCGCACGAAGACATTCTCCATCGTGGACACGCGGACCGGCACACCGCTACCGGCCTGGGCGTCGGTGCTCTGCGTTTCCGGGCTGAGCAGATGTTGCAGGAACAGCCAGGTCGCTTCTGCCTGGCCCGCCGCGGAGGGCGCGACCCACCCGGAACCGCTGCCCACGGCGACACCCTGGCTGATCGTGCGGGGCCAGACCGCGATGTCCCAGTTGAACCCTTTCACGCCGAGCCGATAGGCGCCGAGACTGGCGGGGCCGAAATGCGTCATGGCGAGGCGTCCGTTATAGAACACCTTGTTCATGTCGCCCTCCGCCTTCTGCTGGGCCGGCGTCGGGGCCACTTTGTAGCGATACTGCAGGTCAGCCAGGAACTGAAAGGCCTCGATCGTCTTCGGATCGTCGAACAGGCTTTGCCGGCCATCGGAGGAGACAAACTGGCCGCCGTTGTTGAAGACTCAGGGCAACCACTGCTGGATGTCCTGCTGGCCGTTCCAGGCCCAGCGTCCGACGCCGGCCGGTCCGTTGCCGTCGCGCTTCAGGAGGCGCTGGGCGGCATCCATGAACGCCTGCCATGTCCATGCGCTGTTGTCCCAGGAGGCGGCCGGTGCTGTGGCTCCCACTTCCTGAAACGCATCGGCGTTGTAGGCGAGCGCCCGTGTGGGGAAGTCGCGCGGCACGCCGTAGAGGTTGCCGCCACCGGCGGCGCCAGCCGCGCCCATCGGTTGGCCGTCGGGCGAGTAGCGGTACTGGTCCCAGCCGGCGGCGAAGAAGTCGGAGAGGTCGTACTTGTCGCGACTGATGAACGTAGAGAGATTCAGCAATTGGCCCCGGGCCTGGAACTGGGTCACGTCCCAGGGCATGATCTCCGCCACGTTCGGCGGCGTGCCGCCGGCGGTCATGGCCGTCAGTTTATCCAGGAAGGGCTGGCCGGAGGGGAGATGCAGGTGCTCGATCTTGAGGCCCTGGGCGACGTACTTGGTCTCGAACGCCGTCGCCTCTTTCTGGTTGGCATTCAGCCAGGGACCTTCCTGGGCCCAGTACATCCACTGCAACGTCGCACCGGGCGTCACCTTGGGTGCCGCGGCCGCCGGGCCACCGTTCGTCGGCACCGCTCCCCGACAGGCGGTGATGAGCGTCACGCCCGTGACCAGGGACAGCCCGGCGACGATTCCGGCGCGCAAAACCTCGCGCCGTGAGCGGTTTGCCGGTCGACCAGGCGCTATCCCCCTGGCGGGCGCGCCGGCTTGATCGGACCGAGGGGGAACGTTCTGTCGCACGACGGGTCCCCTTTCCTGACCGGTGGGGCGGGACCGCCGTGAGCGGC
>JAICXR010000493.1 GCA_025980355.1 Chloroflexota bacterium
AGTGTCGACAGTAGTAGTCCCGTCTATGGTCTCGCCCCGACCACGACCTGGGCCACCGGAGAAGTCGTCTCCGACTACTACGAGTTGTCGCTCGACGGCCTGCCTCACGGCGCCTACCGCCTGGAAGCCCTGCTCTACTACCAACCGACGCCGGGAACCTTCCAGAATCTACAGGTCTTGGGGCCGGCGGGTGTCCCGGCGGGCACGGGAATTCACCTGGTAGACGTCAATCGCTGATGCAGAACTCCCCTTCGCGTCATCGCCCCGGAGCGGCTTCGCCTCACCGCCCATCCGGCGTATAGCGGGCGTAGATGTCCCGCGCCTGGTCGATTGTCGCCGTGCCGGTGGCGACGCAGGCGACGGCTAGGCTGCGCAGGGCGTCCGTCAAGGTGACCTTCTGGCGATGCTCCGGGTTTCGCACGCGCTTGATGAGGTCGTTGAGGCCGTTCGCCACCTGACGACGGTAGCTCTCGTCGCGGTCGTAGGGGAGGCTGAAATGCAGCGTCACCCTCCTGTCGGCGTGCCAGGTCACGTCCCGGCCATGGAGGTCCTTGTCGAACGGTTGCACCGACTGTTGGGTGAGGTGTTGCAACCCCGTCAGGGCGTCGGCGGCCGCCCGGTCGACCCAGCCGTCCACGTCTACGGCGTCGGCGACCCAGCCGTGGACCGTGATGAAGCCCCGGTCGAAGGCCAGCAGCGCCTGCTGGCGTTCCACAGCCTTGGGCCGGTTGAAGGCGTGGAAGTAGGCGCAGAGCACACCATCGTCGTGGAGCACGGCGCAGTCCACCTGGTCGACCCGCCCACCGGGCGCGGCGCTATCCCGAATGGAGCGCGTGGCGACGACCTCCTTCGGCGGCGTGCCCGCCAGCTCGCCATAGAGATCGAAGAAATGCACACCGTGTTCGATGAAGATGCCGCCGCTCTTCTCCCGGTTCCAGAACCAGTGCTCCGGCGGCAAGACTTCGTCCTGAGCGTAGTTGACGAACTGGACCGAACGCAACGCCCCCAGCCAACCGCCCTGGTGCACCTGGCGGACAATATCCAGCAACGGGTTCCAGCGCATCACATAATCAATGGAGGCCGGAGTCTGCTTGGAACGTTGAAGATCGACCAGTGCCAGCAAGTCGTCAAGATGGACCGAGCCTGGCTTCTCCAGGAAGAGCGCCTTGCTGCGTTGCAGGATGCCATGGGCGATTTCGTATTGGGTGAAGGGCGGCGAGGCCACGATCACGACCTGCACCTGTTGGTCGTCCGCCAGCTTCTGCCAGTCGCTGTAGGCCTTGTCAACCTTCAGTTCCTGTTTGGCACGGGCGAGCGCCTTTTCGTTCACGTCGGCGACGGCGACCAACGTCGCGCCTTCGACGTCCTTCAACGCGCTCTCGATGAACGTGCCGAAGCTGCCGCCGGCGCCGATCAGCCCCAAGCCAGTCGTGGTTGCCGCCACCGTCTCTACCCTTCTTCGTGCAAGCTCGCCAGAATTTCTTCCAGGCTGAAATCCGCCGCGGCCGTCACCATATCGGCGGCGCCGTAGTAGACGCGCAGGCGGTCGCCCTCCAGAATGCAGCCGCAGGTGAACACCACATTGCCGAAGAACCCTTCGGTTTCGAAGTCTGCTTCCGGTTTCAAGATCGGCGCCGGCGAGCGCGCCAGCACCTTCCACGGCTCATCCAGGCCGAGCAAGACGGCGCCGAGGGCATACTGCCCGTCGGGATTGACCCCGTGGTAGATCTCCAGCCAGCCGCGCGCCGTCCGGAAGGGCACCGCCCCGCCGCCGATCCGCTGGCTGTCCCACGTCCCCGGTCGGGAGCCGAAGCAGAAGCGATGCTCTCCCCAATCGACCAGATTATCGGAGGAAGCGAACCAGACCGCCGGCACACCGATCTCCTTCGGGACCGGCCGGTGGAGCGTGCGGTAGCGTCCGCCGACCTTCGCCGGGAAGATCGTCACGTCCCGGTTTTCCGCCGGCAGGATGACGCCATGCTTCTCGTAGGACACGAAGTCGCGCGTGCTGGCCAGGGCGGTGCAGATGCCGTGCTCGGAGACGGCGGTGTAGTTGATGAAGTAGACGCCGTCGATCGCGGTGATGCGAGGGTCCTCGATGCCGTAGCGTTCGAGCGGTTCCGTGGGCCGCATGGCGGCGTCGTGCTCCACGTCAAAGTGGACGCCATCGGTGCTGCGCGCCAGGCGAAAGCTGGAGATCGACGTCAGATAGGTGTGCGTCCCCTTCTTGAGGAGCCGGGGATCGCTCGCATCCAATCCGGGCGTGTTCCGGCGGATGTAGCGGACCACGACCCGGCGATCCGGGCTGTCGTCGAGCATGGGGACGGCGATATAGTTGTCCGCCGGCAGCGCGGTATCGACCGGCTTGAGCGTCGGGCCGGCGCCGCTTAGGTCGATCTCCTGGTCGCCCGCCTGCGGGGCGGGTCGCTCCGGCCGCTCCGCGACCCGCAGGAGCAGCAGCGTCTCGGCGCCGATTTTAATCGCGCCGGCATTGAAGGCGCACACCACCTTCCAGCCGCCGTGCACCGGCGGGATATCGTCCGGCGTGAGCAACGGGTTTTCCGGCAGGCGGCGCGCGACAACAGTCATCCCTGGGCACTCCTTCTGGCCGGCGCGGACGCCGACACGATACGAAACCACCCGG
>JAICXR010000565.1 GCA_025980355.1 Chloroflexota bacterium
GATGCGGCATCCGTGCCGCTCTGCTCCACACTCTCCATACACTTCGTCTCGGACGATCGAATCGCAGCATCGAGGATCGCCATCGCGTCCAAGTTGAAGGCCACTTGCAGGGTCTCGTGCAGGGGCTCTCCCGTCTCCAGGTGATGCACGAACTCTTCGGCCGGGGTCGTACGACCAGGCGGTAACGGGTGACCTGGGATCAATCGCGGTTCGCTACCTTTCCCCTGGATCAGGCGGACAACCTGGTCCGAACCGCTGCGTTCGACCACCATCGTCCCCGTCTCGCCATAGAGGATCGGGCCAGTGGGTACGCCGTGGTCGACGGTCGTCCAGGTCGCTTCGAACAGCGCCAGCGCCCCGGGGAAGCGGACGGTAACGACCGCATTGTCCTCCGCATCTCCATAGGGGCTGTTCAGATTGACGGTGTAGCCGAATGCGGCCTCGGCAGGGACGCCGGCATACCAGCGGGCCAGGCAAGCGCCGTAGCAGCAGTAGTCGAGCAAGACGCCGCCACCGGTCGCTTTCTGGTGCCACCAGGTGGCGCCCTTTTGCTCGTCCGTCATCGGCAGCGCCGTGCCGTCCACGCCCGGGTGCGTAGAGCCATGGGCCAGCGGCCCCATAGAGCCGGCTCGCCACTTGACTTCCAACAGCCGTCCGACAGCGCCGGCATCAAGGAGCTCCTTCGCCTTGCGCACCGCCGGGCTCCAGGTGGTGGGCCAGTTCACCATGAGTTCAACGCCGGCCGCTTGCGCCGCACCGGCCATCGCCCGAGCCTCCGCCAGCGACGCCGCCATCGGCTTTTCGGTAACCATGTGGATCCCGTGCGCCGCGATCGCTCGCGCCACTTCGCCATGGCGGGCGTTTTCGGGGCAGAAGAGGATGATGTCGAACCGCTCCTGACGCAGCATCTCCTGGTAGTCGGCGTAGACCTTGGGGATACCGATATCGTGCTGGGCGTGCTCCAGGTTCCATTGGCGAGTGAAGCGCGCGTTGACGAGCTCGGGGACAGCCGGCACCGTATCGGCGCAAGCAACCCATTGGACGTTGGGCAAGGCCGCGAATGCCCGCATATGTTCGTTGACGTGCATGTGCGCAAAGCCGATCACACCAACTCGGTAGGTCCGTGCCAAGGGTACACCGTGTCCTTTCCATACCCGGCGCCGCGCGGCGCGCCGGGTTTGCTTGCTCTACCCTGCGTCGTGAATCGTGGCGATGTCGCCGCGCCAGCGGCGGCGGAAGGAGGGCCGGATCGTCGCTTCCGGCGACTGGCAGGTGAGGCCGCCGTCGACGGCCAGGACGGTGCCGGTCACAAATGCCGCTTCATCCGACGCCAGGTAGAGGGCCGCGAAAGCGACATCCTGGGGCCGTCCCCAACGGCCGACCAGATAGGGGTCGCGGCTGCCGCGCGCCTCCGCCTCGTCCGCCAGCAGGCGCGCCTCCGTCTGCTCGTTGACGATAAGGCCTGGGCAGATCGCGTTGACGCGGATGCCCTCCAATCCGTAATCAATGGCCAAATTGCGTGTGAGGCCGAGGACACCGCTCTTGGCGGCGCTGTAGGCGGCAAAGCTAGGGTTGGAAATCAGGCCGTTGGCGGAGGAGATATTGACGATTGCGCCGCCCGCGACCTTGCGCATTTCCGGGATGCAGTGTTTGGCGCCCAGGTAGACCGATTTCAAGGTAACGGCAATGGAACGATCCCAGTCCGCCTCTTCCAGATCCACCGCCGGTACTGCTCTCGTCCAGGAGGCACTATTAACGAGGATGTCCAGCCGGCCATACTGCCGGACCGTTTGCTCAACGACCCTGCGCCAGTCGGCGGCGCTTGCTGCATCGCCCTGCACCACCAGGGCTTCGCCACCGGCCGCCCGAATTGCGGCCGCCGTTTCTTCGGCGGCGCCCGTCTTCACGTCGACCAGCGCCACCCGAGCCCCCTCCTGGGCGAACAA
>JAICXR010000545.1 GCA_025980355.1 Chloroflexota bacterium
GATCCGGGCCAGGAGCCTTCCGACGTACCAGGTGTTCAGGGCGAGGAAGAGCAAGGAGGCGTAGAGTTGCGTCCAGAGCGCGGCCGCCTGGAAGATCGCGTAGGTGGGCCACCAGCGCTCCTCTCCGTCCGCGGCGCGGAGGAACGCGTAGCCGGTCAGCGCAGAGAGCAGCGCGAGCAGCGCGTACATGCGGGTCTCCTGGCCGTAGTACAACAGCAACGGGCTGCACGCGGCGCCCAACGCCACCACCAGGCCGGTTCGGCGGCCATCCAGGCGCGCCGCCAGCGCGTAACAGGCGACGACGGCCGCCGTGGCGCAGCCGGCGGAGAGGAGCCGCACGGCAAACTCCCCGTCACCGGCGCCGAGCAGCCAGAAATGCATCAGGCCGAAGTACAGCGGCGGATGCACGTCGTTCTGCGCGAGGTCGGCGACCAGCCGGGGAAGGGTTTCTTTCGCCTGGGAGACGCTCAGCGCCTCATCGAACCAGAGGCTCTGCCGGCCGATAGCGTGCAATCGCAGCAGCCAGGCCAGCACGCAACTCCCGGCGAGCAGGGCGAGCAGGACGGCGTCGCGCGAACGCCGACCCGCTCTCATAGGTGTCCCGCTTCATGCCGCCCAAGGGGACGGTCGGTGATGAATTATAGCGCAGGGCGTTGCCCCGCCGCTTACCGTCGCCGTTCCAGGGCGGCGCGGAGCAGTTCGCGCACCAGCGCCGGGTTGGCCTTGCCGCGCGTCGCCTTCATCACCGGGCCGATGAAGGAGTTGAAGGCGGCCTCCTTGCCGCCCAGGTAGTCGGCCAGCGGCTTCGGGTTGGCATCGATGGCGGCCTCCACCTGGCGTTCCAGTTCGGCGGTGTCGCTGACCTGGGCCAGTCCCTCGGCGACGACGATGTTGGTCGGCGGCCTGTCGTCGTCCGCCATGCGAGCGAGCACCTGCCGGGCGCCGGCGACGCTGACGGTGCCCGTGTCCAGCAGCGCCAACAGGGCGGCCAGCCGGGCCGGCGTGATGCGGGTCGTCTCGATGCTTTCGTCGCGGCCCTTCAGGAGGCCCAGGAGGTCATTGAGCAGCCAGTTCGCGCCGCGCTTGGCGTCGGCGCCGGCGGCGATCAGCGCGTCGAAATAGGTCGCCAGCGCCACGTCGGACACGATGACGGCCGCGTCGTAGGGCGTCAGGCCCTGCTGCTCGATCAGGCGCCGCTGGCGAACGTCCGGGAGTTCCGGCAAGGCCGCGCGCAACTCGTCGATGGTCGCCGGCTGCAGGTGCAGCGGCGGCAGGTCCGGCTCCGGGAAGTAGCGGTAGTCGTGGGCGAACTCTTTGGTGCGTTGGGACACCGTGACGCCGCGATCGTCCACCCAGCCCCGCGTCTCCTGGGGCAACGTCTCCCCGGCGTCCAGGGCGGCGGCCTGGCGGGCGATCTCGAACTCCAACGCCCGTTGCACCGCCCGGAAGCTGTTCAGGTTCTTCACCTCGACCTTGGCGCCGTAGCCCGCGCTGCCGGCGGGACGCAGGGAAACGTTGACGTCGACGCGGAAGGCGCCCTCCTCCAGGTTGCCGGTCGTGACGTCGATCGTCGTCAGGACCAGCCTCAGCAGCTGCAGGTACTGGCGCGCCTCCTCCGGGGTCCGCAGGTCCGGCTCGCTGACGATTTCCATCAGCGGCACCCCGGCCCGGTTGACGTCCACCAGGCTCACGCCCGCCCCGTACTCATCGCGGGCGTGCGTGAGCTTGGCGGTGTCCTCTTCCAGGTGGATGCGCTTGATGCGGACGCGACGGCGGTCACCATCGGCGGGCAGCTCGGCGTAGCCGTCGACGCAGAGCGGCGCGTCGTACTGGGAAATCTGATAGCCCTTCACCAGGTCGGGGTAGGGATAGTTCTTGCGGTCGAAGTGGCTGTCCTCGGCGATCGTGCAGTGGAAGGCGATGCCGGTCAGGATGGTGGAGCGGACGGCGCGCTCATTGATCACCGGCAGCACGCCGGGCGCGCCCAGGCAGACCGGGCAGACGTGGGTGTTCGGCGGCGCGTCGGCGTAGCGGGCCGAGCAGCCGCAGAACATCTTGCTGGCGGTGTTGAGCTGGACGTGCGTCTCCAGCCCGATGACGGCCTCGTAGCTCACCCGCGCACGCGCCTCACGTAGGTGTCAATTCGCGTCAGCGCCTCCTCGATGCGCGGCAGCGCCGTGGCATAGGAGCAGCGGACGTGGCC
>JAICXR010000268.1 GCA_025980355.1 Chloroflexota bacterium
CGATCGAATGCCGCGATTATACCCAGCCAAAGGTCTGCCACAGGGCGTAAAAGAACGACGCCCAGAGAACATTCAAGATGCCCAGTGGCAATAGCACCAGCCAGCCCAAACGCATCAAGCGGTCGTAGCGGATGCGAGGAAGGGTGGCCCGCAGCCACATGTAGCCGCACATGAAGAGGAACACCTTGAGGATGAACCAGACAACGCCCAGTATCGGGATTGTGCCGACCCACGGTCCTTGCCATCCGCCCAGGAAAAAGGTGGTGGCGATCGCACTGACCGTGATCATGTTGATGTACTCGGCCAGGAAGAACATGCCGAAGCGCATACCGACATACTCGGTGTGGTAGCCGGCGCCCAGCTCGCCTTCGGCCTCCGCCAGGTCGAACGGCGCGCGGTTCGTCTCGGCGATGCCGGCCATCAGGTAGACCAGGAAGCCGATCGGCGTCCGGAAGCAGTTCAGGGTCCAGATCTTGTCCTGTTGATTGACGATGTCCTGCAGACTCAGCGAGCCGGTGAGCAGCAGCACGCCGACCAGGCCGAGGCCGAGCGCCAGCTCATAGCTGATCATCTGCGCCGCCGAACGGATGCCGCCCAGCAGGGAGTACTTATTGTTCGACGACCAGCCGGCCAGGACGATCCCGTAGACCGTGATCGACGTGATCGCCAGGGTGAACAGGATGCCGACGTTGACGTCCATGAGCGCCAGCTCCACCGGGCGACCGCCGATGCTGAACGTCGGACCGATCGGGATGACGGCGAAGGCGAGCAGCGCCGTGACCACCACGATCAAGGGCGCCAGGAAGTACATCGGGCGGTCGACGGTCGCCGGGACGACGTCCTCTTTGAAGAACAATTTGACCCCATCGGCGGCCGGTTGCATCAGGCCGAAGGGGCCGACGCGGTTCGGCCCGTAGCGATCCTGGAACCGCCCGATCAGTTTGCGTTCCAGCAACGTGGAGTAGGCGAAGCCGGTGACCAGGACCAACGCCAGGATGGCGGCGTAGATGATCGCTTCCACGACGACGAAGGTATCGACCGACGTCGCGCCGAGGACGGCGCCCACCAGAAAAGAGGGCGTCAGGAAGCCTGCGCCGTTGACCAGCGTCTCCACCATCACTCCTTATGCCTTCGTCCCGGCGCCGGCAGCGACCGCCGTCGATTCCGCCGCCGGCTCCTCCACGTAGAGGAACGGCGTCCCGGCGTGCTTGCGATCCGGCACCGGCCACTGGATGCCCTTGGCGCCCACCCGCCCGTAGGTGACGCCGGCGTAGATCGGCACAGTTGCCGCAATTTCCACCATCACCTCCGCCGCGCTGCCGTAGTAGAAGCGCCCGCCCAGCCGATTGGCCAGGTCGCTGACGATCTGCCAGCCCGGAAGGATATCACCCCGGACGACGGCCGCCGGTCGGATGCGCTGGATGCGCCGCTCAAGATTGGTAAAAGTCCCATCTTGTTCGGCGTAGGAAGCGGCCGGCAGCACCACGTCGGCGCCCTTCGCCGTCTCGGTCAGGACGATGTCCTGGACCACCAGGAAGGGCAACTCGGCCAGCGCGTCGCGCGCTTCCTGGCCCCAGGAGGCGGGATCCTGCCCCGAAACGTAGAGCGCCTGCAACCCGCCGTCTCGCGCCGCCGCCAGCATCTCTCGCGTGCCCCGCCCCGCCGTCGCCGGGAGCTCCGCCCCCCACGCCGTCCCGAGCGCCTGCCGCGCCACGGCGTCGGCGACGTCCTTGTGCCCGGGCAGCACGTGCGGCAGGACACCCATGTCGATGGTCCCCTGCGAGTTGCCGTACAGCGGCAGGCGGTTGAGCGCCGCCCCCGCCTTCCCGACGTTCCCGCTCAGGATCGCCAGATAGGCCAGAGGCAATACCGCCGCGGCGCCGGCCGCACTGTCCGCCCAGGATTCGCTGTAGCAGATCGCCGCCGGGCCGCCGTCCACCAACTGCGCCGCCACCGCGCTGATGGCGTCCTCGGCGACCCCGGTTTGCTGCGCCGCCGCGGCCGGCGTCGCCTGCGCCACCCATTGCTGCACCTGCGCGGTGAGGCCCGGGAAACGCTGCTCAGCTTCCGGCGCCACTTTGCCGGAAGCGATCAGGGCGTGCAGGAGGCCGTTGACCAGCGCCGCTTCGCTGCCGGCCTTGATCCGTAGCGCATGCTTGGCAATCTCGTCCAAGCGCCGCCCCTGCTCGGCGACCGTCACCAGCGCACTCCCCTGCACCACCGCCTTGCGGATGCGCAGGTCCAACACCGGCTGCTCCAAGATCGGGTTGGCGCCGATCAGCAGGATCGTCTTCGCCAGCTCCAGCCCGTCAATGGAGCCCGTCGCCGCCCTGTAGCCGAATAATTCCTGCAGCGCAGCATCGCTGTCGCCCTGGTCCGGGCGCCGAGAATCGACATTATTCGTGCCGACAACGGACCGCATGAACCGCTGGAACAGGTAGGCTTCCTCGTTCGTCTGCGTCGGCCCGCAGAGACCGCCGATCGCCTCCGCGCCGCGGTTCGCCTTGATCTCCGCGAACCGGGTGGCCACGAGGCTCAGCGCTTCCCGCCAGCTGGCGGCGACGAACTGGTCGCCCTTCCGAATGAGCGGCGTCGTCAGGCGATTGGAAGCATTGACGTAGTCGAACGTATAGCGCCCCGTATCGCAGAGCCAGCCGTCGTCCACCGGGTCATTGCGTCGGGACAGCACCCGCTTGATGGCACCCTCGCGGATGGTCAGCGACGTGTTGCAGCCCACCGCGCAATGCGGGCAGACGGTCGGGACGTTCTGGATATCCCAGGGTCGCGCCGCGAAGCGATACTTGCTACTAGTCAGGGCGCCCACCGGGCAGATCTCGGTGATATTGCCCTGGAAGGGCGAATCCAGCGTGTGGCCCGGCGCCACGCCGATCTCCGACTCCACCCCCCGATGGACCACGCCGAGGGCGTTGTCCTGGGCGATGTCGGAATGGAAGCGGACGCAGCGGTAGCACATGATGCAGCGCTCGCGATCCAGATAGATGCGCTCGGAGAGTTGCAGCGGCTTGACGAAGTGCCGCTTCGGCTCGATGTAGCGGCTGACGCCGGGACCGAACTTGAAGGTGGTGTCCTGGAGCGGGCATTCGCCGCCCTTGTCGCAGACCGGGCAGTCCAGCGGATGGTTGATGAGGAGCATCTCCAGCAGCGCCTTCTGCTGCTGCACGACCGGCGGCGTGTTGGTCCGCACGACCATGCCTTCGGCCACGGTGATCGCGCAGGCCGGGTTGAGCCCGCGCATCTTCTCGATCTCCACCAGGCACATCCGGCAGGCGGCGACGGGCTTCATCTTGTCGTGGTAGCAGAAGATCGGAATTTCGATGCCGATCGTCTTCGCCGCGTCGACGATCACCGTGCCCTTGGGCACATCGACGTCCTGGCCATCAATCGTGAGCTTAACCATGGGATCTCCTCAGAACGGTCGTGGGTCGGTTGTGGACGGACAATGAATCGCTACACCGCCGGTGTCAGGTCGGTGACGCCGAAGGGATGGTCACCGGCGGGGCATTTGCCCTCGCGAATATGGTACTCGAACTCCTCCGGCCAGAGCTTCAGCGCCCAGCGCACCGGCCAGGTGACGGAATAGCCGAAGGCGCACAGCGTCTTGCCTTCGATGTTGTTGCAGAGGTCCATGAGTAGCGACAAATCGTCCGGTCGCCCGGCACCATTGATCACCCGGCGGAGCGTCTTGTACATCCAGGCGCCGCCTTCGCGGCAGGGCGTGCACTCGCCGCAGCTCTCGTGGTGGTAGAAGTAGCTGATCTTGGAGAGGCAGTGCGGCACGCAGACGTCTTCGCTCATCACCGTCATGGACGCCGTGCCGAGGATGTAGCCAAAGCCCACCGCCGGCACATTGGCGAAGTCCATCCTGGTGTCCAACTGGTCAGCCGTCAACCAGGCGGACGTCCCGCCACCGGGGATCACGGCCTTGACCTTTTTGCCGCCCAGCACGCCGCCGGCCGCCGCGATCAGCTCCCGCACGGTCACGCCCAGGGGCAGCTCATAGTTGCCCGGCCGGTTGACGTGCCCGGAGATCGAGAAGATCATGGGGCCGGTGCCCGCCGGCCCCGGTCCGGCCGGGGCCGGGTTGCCGATCTTGGCGTACTCCTCGCCACCCATCTTCAGGATGAAGGGCAGGTTCGCGACGGTCTGGACGTTCTGCATGACGGTCGGCATGCCCCAGGCGCCGCCGCCGACGGTGGTCGGGAAGTACGGCGGCTTGAGGCGGGTGATGCCGCGATAGCCGTTCAGGCTCTGGATCAGCGCCGTCTCTTCCCCGCAGATATAGGCGCCGGCGCCGCGATAGACGTCCGCCTCCAGGTCGTAGCCGCTGCCGAGGATATTCTTACCCAACAGGCCGCGGTCGTAGGCGGCGTTGATGGCGGCCGCCATCCGCTCCGCCCCCAGCCCGAACTCGCCGCGCAGATACAGGAAGATGCGGTGCGAGTTGACGGCATAGGCGCAGAGCATCGCCCCTTCCAGGACGAGGTGCGGGTCCTCCTCCACGAGAAAGCGGTCGTGGCAGGTGCCGGGCTCGGACTCGTCGCCGTTCACCACCATGTAGCGCGGGTACTTCGGATCGGGGGGCAGGGTACCCCACTTCATCGCCATGGGGAAGCCGGCGCCGCCCCGCCCGCGAATGCCCGACTTCTTCACCTCATCGGTGATCGCTTCGCGGGAAATCCCGCCGCCGATGGCGCGCTTCCACTGCTCATACCCGCCGCTCTTCAGGTACGAGTCGAGGGTCCAGGCCCCCGCCTTGCCCAGGTTGGCGGTGAGCATCGGCGTAAAATCGGGTGCAGCCTCCATCGTTACCATCGTTATTGCTGCACCCTTTCCGTGGCGTCGGGAAGTTTGCCGATTTCCGGCCCCGGCACCGGGCCCGTCGGAAAGCGCGTGGCGAGCTCGCGCAACTGGTCGAAGATCTGGTCGACCTTCTCCTGGGTCAGGTTCTCGAAGTAGCGCTGGTTGACCTGCATCATCGGCGCCCAGGAGCAGGCGGCGAGGCACTCAATCGTCGGGCGGAAGGTGAACATCCCGTCGGACGTGGTGCCTTCATGCGCCTCGTGGTCGTCTCCGTCGCCATCAAGGCCCAGCTTGGTCTGCACGTACTTCGCCAGCGTGTCCGCCCCGCGCAAGGCGCACGGCAGGTTGATGCAGACCTCCACCAGGTACTTCCCCCAGGGGTCGGTGTGGACCAGGCTATAGAAGCTGGCGACCTGGAAAACGTCGGTGGCGTGAAGGTCCAGCACTTCGGCGATCACGTCGATGCCCTCTTCGCTGAGGTGGC
>JAICXR010000069.1 GCA_025980355.1 Chloroflexota bacterium
AGATCCCCCACGGCGTCCCCGCCTGCGCCGGCAGCCGCAACCCTCCCTCTCTCGCCGCCGCCAAAAAGGCCCAGGGGTTGACCGGCCACCGGGTGCTCAGCACCTTCGGGCTCATCAACGAGGGCAAGGGCATCGAGTACGTGATTGAAGCCATGCCGGCCCTGGTCGAGAAGTACCCGGACCTGCTCTACCTCGTGATCGGGGAAACGCACCCCGAGGTGCGCAAGCTGCGCGGCGAGGGCTACCGCAACGACCTCCTCGCCCGTTGCCTGGCGTTGGGGCTGCGCGATCACGTCCGCTTCGTCAACCGGTACCTCAGCCAGAACGAGCTGGTGCGCTACCTGGCGGCGACCGACGTCTACGTCACGCCCTATCTGTCGCGCTACCAGATCACCAGCGGCACGTTGGCGTATGCCCTCGGCTGCGGCAAGGCGATCGTCTCCACCCCCTACCTCTACGCCGCCGAGGCGTTGGCGGAAGGGCGCGGCGTCTTCGCCGAGTTCCGCAACGCCGAGAGCATCTGCAATGCCGTCGACCAGTTGCTGGGTAACCCGGATTTCCGCCAGCACGTGGAAACCCAGGCGGCCCGCTACGGCAAGGAAATGGCCTGGTCGGCCGTCGCCGGTCGCTACCGCGACCTCTTCAGCCAGATCCTCGGCCGGGGCCAGCCCGAGGAAGAGGCGGCATCCTACAACTACGGCTCCTTCGCCCCGGCTTACGTCGAGGAAGAAGCGCCGGAGCCGGTGGCGGTGGGTTAATCGATTCCCTCACCCTGCCCTCTCCCCTGGGGAGAGGGTGAGAGTCTCAGCGAGCGGGTGAGGGCCGTCGCTAACCGCCGTGTCGCGGCCAGCGGGTCCGCCGCCATCGTGACGGCGGACATCACCGCGACACCGTCGGCGCCGGCCGCGATCGCCCGCGCGGCGTTGGCGGCGGTGATCCCGCCGATGGCGCAGAGCGGCAAACCGGTCGCCGCGCGAACGGCGGTGAGCCGCTCCGGACCGACGGCCGCACCGGCGTCGCTCTTGCTGGCCGTCGCGAAGATCGGGCCGACGGACAGGTAGCTGGCGCCCAGGGCCGCGGTCGCCGCGGCCTCTTCGGGCGTCGCCACCGACACGCCGACGATGGCCGCAGGGCCGAGCAACTGGCGAGCCAGCTCCGGCGGCAGGTCCTCCAGGCCGGGGTGCCCCACGTGGACGCCGTCGGCGCCGACCGCCAGTGCCACGTCGACGCGGTCGTTGATGACCAGCGGCACGCCCTGTTGCCGCGTCACGTCGCGCAGGGCGCGGGCGAGCAAAACCTGCTCGTAGGTGCTGCGCTGCTCGGCGCGCAATTGGATCAAGGTTGCGCCGCCCTGTATGGCCAGCCGCGCCAGCTCCGACAACGCCCTTCCGCCGCAGTGATCGGGGTCGAGGATGACGTACACGGCGAGCAAGCCCGGCTTCATGTGGGGACCCCGGAGGTGCGCCGTTGCCAGCCGTGGTCGACCGGGCCGTGCCCGCTCCCCAGACCCGGCGCGTTGGCGATTGCGCCGGTGAGATAGCGTTTGGCGGCGCCGACCGCCTCCGCGACCGGCATCCCCAGGGCGAGGTTGGCGGCGATGGCGGAGCTGAAGGTACAGCCGGTGCCGTGGGTGCTGCGCGTCGCGATGCGTGCTGCCGAATAGTGCCGCAGCGCCTCCTCTGCGAACAGCACATCCACCGGATCGCCCGCGCTGTGCCCGCCCTTGACGACCACGGCCCGCGGCCCGAGGGCGGCGATGTCCCGCGCCGCCGCCTCTTGATCGGCGACCGTCAGCACCGGACGGCCGAGCAGGACTTCCGCCTCCGGCAGATTGGGGGTCAGCACCGTCGCCAGCGGCAGGAGCCGCCGGATCAGGGCTTCGACGGCCTCGGGCAGCAGCAGCCGGTCGCCGCTCTTGGCCACCATCACCGGGTCGACCACGACATGGTGCAACCGGTGACGCACCAGGGCGTCCGCGACGGCCTCGACGATCGCCGCGCCGGCCAGCATGCCGACCTTGACGGCGTCCGGCCGCACATCCGTCGCCACGGCGTCGATCTGCGCCGCCACCACGGCCACCGGCACCTCGTGGATGGCGCTGACCCCGACGGTGTTCTGGGCCGTCACCGCCGTGATCGCGCAGGTACCGAAGACCCCGAGCGCCTCGAAGGTCTTGAGGTCCGCCTGGATGCCGGCGCCGCCCCCGGAGTCGGATCCGGCGATCGTCAGGACGGATTTCATCGGGCGGCTCCTTCGCCACGGGGCATGGCGCTAATGCCGAAAGTGCCGCACGCCACCGGTCGTCACCATCGCCACGCCGTGCTGGTCGCAGACGGCGATGCTCTCGGCGTCGCGGATCGAGCCGCCGGGGTGGATCACGGCGGTGACGCCGGCGCGGATGCCGGCTTCCACGCCGTCGGGGAAGGGGAAGAAGCCGTCGGTGGCCATCACCGCCCCCCTGGCCCGGTCCTCGGCGCGCTTGGCGGCGATTTCGGCGGCCAGGACACGGCTCTGCTGGCCGGCGCCGCTGCCCACGACCGCCAGGTGTTTGGCGATCACGACGCAGTTCGACTTCACGTGCTTGCAGACGCGGAAGGCGAAGATCAGGTCGGTGACCTCCTCCAGCGTTGGGGTCCGCTTTGTCACCGGCGTGAGGGTGATCTGGGCGTCCAGTAGGTCGTCCGGGGTCTGCAATAACAGGCCGCCGGCCACGCGCTTGATGTCCATCTGGGAGGGCGTGTAGCGTTCCGGAGTGGCGCCGATGCGGCCGGCGGGCGAAGTGAGGCCCTGGTGGCCGTGCGGCGCCCAGGCGCCGGCCGCGCGCAGGACCACCATCTGCCCCTGCTTCTTGCGCTTGAGGATGGCCAGGGCGGCGGGGTCGTAGTCGGGCGCGATGATGGCGTCGTAGTTGAGGGGTCGGATCTCGCGGGCGGTGGCCTCGTCAACCGGACGGTTGCAGCCGATGATGCCGCCGTAGGCGGCCACCGGATCGCCGGCGTGGGCGCGCCGATAGGCTTCCACCAGCTCGGGATGGCAGGCGAGGCCGCAGGGATTGGTGTGCTTGACGATCACGACCGTCGGGGCCAAAAAATCGCTGGCGGCTTCGAAGGCCGCCTGGAGGTCCAGGAGGTTGTTGAAGGAGATTTCGCGGCCGTTGAGCTGCTCCGCGCCGGCGAGGGACGGTCGGCCGTCGGGGGAACCGATGAGCCGGTAGAAGGCCGCCTGCTGGTGGGGATTCTCGCCGTAGCGCAGGGACTGGATCTTCTGCAGCGGCAGCGTCAGCCGGTCGGGGAACGTCTCCGCGGCGTCCGCGCCGAGCCAGGCGGCGATGGTGGCGTCGTAGGCGGCGGTCAGACGGAAGGCGGCCAGCGCCAGCTCGCGGCGGTAGGCGGCGCTCGCGCCATCCGGCGTCGCGATCGCCGCTAGGACGCCATCGTACTGATCGGGGTGGGACACGACGACGACGTACTCGTGGTTCTTCGCGGCCGCCCGCAGCAGCGCCACGCCGCCGATGTCGATCTTCTCGATCCGCTCGGCGGCGGAGAGGTCCGCCTGCTGCAACAGTTCGACGAACGGGTAGAGGTTGACGACGACCATGTCGAACAGGGGCAGGTGGTGCGTCGCCACGTCGCGCTCGTCGTCGGCATTGCCGCGGCGGGCGAGGATGCCGCCGTGGATGCGCGGGTGCAGCGTCTTCAGGCGGCCGCCGAGCATCTCCGGCGAGCCGGTGAGGTCGGCGACGGAGGTGACGGGCAGGCCGGCGTCCAGCAGCGTCTGCTGGGTGTGGCCCGTGGCGACCAACTCCCAGCCCAGGCGGTGCAACGCGGTGGCGAACGGGACCAATCCCGCCTTATTGTCGGTGCTCAAGAGGGCGCGCATGGGGCGTTATCCGTCTATAGGCGCTTGACCGCCTCCTTGCTGAGCGTTCGGAAGGTCTCAAACACGCCGGTGCCGCGTGATGCAATCGCCTCGAAGCTTGGCCAGGTGCGGGAATTAAGGGTTTGCTCCAGTTCTCGGACGCTCAGGGCGTTCGGCAAATCCCGCTTATTGTACTGGAGGACGATCGGGAATTGGGCAACGTCCTTGTGTTCCGTCCGCAAGTTCGCTTCCAACTCCGCCACGCTGGCGCGATTGTCCTCCAGCCGCTCGATCTGGGAGTCGATCACCATCACGACGGCGTCCGCGCCGTGCAGGACGGCGGAGCGGGTGGCGGCGTACAGTTGCTGGCCGGGGACGGTGTACATCTGGAAGCGCAGCCGGAAGCCGTGAATCTTGCCGAGGTCCACCGGCAGGAAATCGAAGAAGAGCGTCCGTTCGCCCTCGGTGGCGATGGACGTCATCGAGCTCATCTCCTCGCCGACGACACTGGTGTGCAGGTAGCGCAAGTTCGTGGTCTTGCCGGAGAGGCCGATGCCGTAATAGACCAACTTCAGTTGGATTTCCCGCGCCGCAACGTTGACGAGCGACATAACTCCCTACATTTGCGTCAGCAACTGGGCGATTTCCGGGGCGCGGCGGCGAACAATGAACCTCAGGCGGCCGAGGTTGCCTTCCGGACCGGCCATGACGGCGAGCGAGGCGTCGTCGCCCACCGGTTGCAGCAACACCACACCGTCGCCGAACTCGGCGATCACCTGATCCAGCGTGCTCCGGCCCATGTCCGAACCGAGGGTGCGGAGGTTGCGCACGACGTCGGCGGAGATTGCCGCCAGGGCGTCCAGGTCCTCCTTCCCACCGGAGTGTTGGGACCCTTGGATCATGAGGCCGTCACGCCCGGCAATCACGGTAGCCCTCACGCCGTCGATGCCGGCGAGCCCGTCCAGAACGGTGTCGATGTCGGCCATGAATTCTCCCTCGGTTCAGCGAACGCCACTCAGTCAGTATCCTAGCACTCCCGCCTGCCGATCGCCGGGACTGGGACGAATGGGGGAAGGTCTCTAGGTCACAAGTCATGGGCGGCGCGTCTGGCGGTCGCCGTCGCCAGCCGGTCCAGCGCCTGTTCCAACTTTTCCATGGAGTTCGCGTAGGACAGGCGCAAGTAGCCCTCCCCGGCCGCCCCGAAGCCGCTGCCACTGAGGAGGGCGACGCCGGCCTGGCCGAGGAAATAGTCCGCCAACCGGCGGGAGTCTCCGCCCAGGGCGCGCACGTTCGGGAAGGCGTAGAAGGCGCCGGCCGGCATCTGGCAGCTCCAGCCCGGGATGGCGTTCAGGCCGGCCGCCACCAGGTCGCGCCGCCGGGCGAACTCGGCCATCATCGCCTCCACCGGCTCTTGCGGCCCGGTCAACGCCGCCACGCCGGCCAGCTGGGTGAAAGTCGCCGTACAGGAGTTGCTGTTCGTCATCAGGAGGGCGACCTGCTCCGCCATCTTGCCGGGGAAGACGCCATAGCCCAGCCGCCAGCCGGTCATAGCGTAGGTCTTGGAGAAACCGTCGAGGATGATCGTCTGGTCGGCCATCCCCGGCTCCGCCGCGATGCTGTGATGGGGCGCGCCGTAGGTCATCCGGCTGTAGATCTCGTCGCTCAGGACGACGATGTCGCGGCCGCGCACCAGCTCGGCGATGGCATGGAGGTCCGCCGCGGTGAGGGCGCTACCGCAGGGGTTGTGGGGCGAGTTGAGGATCAGCATCCGGCTGCGCGGCGTCAGCTTCGCCGCGAGCTCATCGAGGTCCAGCCGGAACGCGCGGTCCTCGCGCAGGGTGAGCGGCACCGGGACGCCGCCGACGAAGTTGACCAGCGACGCATAGATCGGGAAGCCGGGATCGGGGAGCAGCACCTCGTCACCCGGCTCGATGGCGGCGAGGATGGCGAAGAACATCACCGGCTTCCCGCCCGGCGTCACCACGACCTGGTCCGGGTGGACCGCAATCCTCCGGCTGGCGGCGACGTCCGCCGCCACCGCCTCGCGCAAGATCGGGAGGCCGGCGGGCGGGCCATAGTGCGTCGCGCCGTCCCGCAACGCCTTGACACCGGCCTCGACGATGTGGGCCGGCGTGGCGAAGTCGGGTTCGCCGATCTCCAGATGGATGACGTCGATCCCTTGCGCTTCCAGGGCGCGCGCCCGCACCAACACCTCGAAGGCGCTCTCCGTCCCCAGGCGCGCCATCCGCTCGGCAACCGGCAGCTTCACTGATGTCCTCCCCCGCATGGCGAATCATCCCGCTCGGGCGGGACGTCCCGCCTGCATGTGCCATACTGGCAGATTATCTTCTATGCAGAGGACAGTAGCACGTGCACGACATCTTCACGCTCGGCACGCCCTGGTGGGCGCTCATTGTGCGCTGTGCCGTCATCTACCTGGTCATGATCTTCGGCCTTCGCCTCTTCGGGAAGCGCGAAGTGGGCCAGTTCACGCTCTTCGACCTGGTGCTCGTCTTGCTCATCGCCAATGCCGTCCAGCCGGCCATGACCGGGCCGGATAGTTCGCTCAGCGGCGGCCTGATCATCATCGCCACGCTCCTGCTCCTCAACCTGGGCGTTGGCCAGTTGCGCGAGCGGAGCACGCTGTTCCGGCGGCTGGTGCAGCCGGAGCCGACGGTGATCTGCCAGAACGGCAAGTGGCTCATGGCGGCGCTGCACCGCGAAGGGATCGATCTGGAAGACGCCGAGGCGGCGGTGCGGGAGCACGGCATCGAACGGGTGGACGGCGTCAAGCTGGCCGTCATGGAGACGGACGGCAGCATCAGCATCGTGCCGATGGAGAGCACCGTCCACAACAACCAGCGAAGGCTCCGCTACCGGCGGCACAACGAGTAAGAGTGCGCCGCAAAGGCCGGTGACCCGGAGATAAAACTCCTGGCTAAAACTACAAAGCCCCTGCGGGGCTGCCCGATTTACACGATGGCGCCCCCCACTGTGCAGCCCCGGAGGGGCTTTGTCGTTTTAGCCGGGGGATTCATCCCCCGGGACGCTGCGCTCCATCGTGCGCTCGCTTGCCGGGAAAACGTTGCGGTACACCGCGAGCAAAAGTGGCGTTTGCGCGCGCCCGGCCTGCCCGGTAGACTTATCGGCCAGAACGGCGGTCGGCCAGAACGGCGGTCGAGAGGAGTCGGGACGTGCGAGCGGCGATTATCAACGTGACCGGCTACGCCGGCGTTGATCTTGCCCGTTTGCTCAGCCGCCATCCCCACGTCCGGTTGACGGAAGTGACCGGGCGCAGCCAGGCCGGCCAGCGCCTGAAGGATGTCTTTCCCCACCTCGGGCATCTCGACCTGACGATTCGGGGCGACGTGGAGGATGCCGACATCATCTTCTCGGCGCTGCCGCACAAGGCCTCGGCCGAAGTGCTGGCGCCGCTGGCTGGCCAGGGCCGCAAGCTGATCGACGTGGCGGCCGATTTCCGGCTGCACGATCGCGCCGAGTACGAGCAGACCTACGAGGTGACGCACCCGGCGCCGCACCTGCTGAAAGAGGCAGTGTACGGACTGCCGGAACTGCACGCCCCGGCGATCGCCGCCGCCGAACTGGTGGCGAACCCGGGCTGCTACCCGACCGGGGCGATCCTCGCCCTGGCGCCGGCCGTCAAGCACGGACTCATTGAGTCGGACGTGATCGTCGACGCCAAGAGCGGCGCTTCCGGGGCGGGACGCAACGCCAAGCTGGAGTACAGTTATAGCGAGATGAACGAGTCCGTCGCCGCCTACGGGCTGCAAGGGCATCGCCACCGACCGGAAATCCGGCAGGAGCTGAGCGGCCTGGCCCACGAGGAGGTGCACGTGACGTTCGTCCCCCACCTCATCCCCATGACGCGCGGCATCCTGACCACCTGCTACGCCCGCCTCCGGCGGCCGGTCGGCGACGGCGAGGTGCGCGAGATCTACACGGCCTTCTATGAGCGCGCCCCGTTCACCCGCCTCCTCGGCACGTCGCCGCAGACGAAGTGGACGGCCGGCAGCAACGAGTGCCTGCTCTATGTGACGGTCGACCAGCGGGAGAATCGCCTGATCGCCCTGGCGGCGCTGGACAACCTGGTCAAGGGCGCCGCCGGCCAGGCCGTGCAAAATATGAACCTGATGTGCGGCTTTGGCGAGACCTGCGGCCTGGAACAGCCGGCGTTGTATCCGTGAACACGCCATCGCCGGCCCCCGCCCGAGCCATCCCTGTCCCGTCCTCCATCGCCCGCCGTCTGCGTCTTCGCGGCCGGTCTGGATCCGTCCAGACGCGGTCGCGACCGTAGCAGACGCTGCCGGCCGCCGCTCTTCGCCAGATGGGGAGGGGCGTGGTCTGGCGGTGCGGTGAGATGGAGTGATGGAGAGGAGTCCCGCATGACCAGCTATCAAGCGTTGCCCGGCGGCGGCGTCACCAGCGCCCTGGGCTTCACGGCCGGCGCCGTCAACGCCGACGTGAAAGGCGTCGGCGCCGCCAAGCTGGATGTCGGCGCGCTGCGCAGCGCCGTGCCGGCCGTGGCCGCCGGCGTCTTTACCACGAACAAGGTCTCCGCCGCCCCGGTACGCTATTCCCGGCGGCAACTGGCCGGCGGGGAGGCGCAGGCGGTGGTGTTCAACAGTGGCAACGCCAACGCCTGCACCGGCGAGCAGGGCATGCGCGACGCCGAGCGCATGGCGGAGATGGCCGCCGAGGCGCTCGGCGTGCCCGTGCCGCTGGTCCAGGTGGCGTCAACCGGCGTGATCGGCGTGCCCTTGCCGATGGATCGCATCACGGCCGGCATCGGGAAGCTGACGCTCTCCCGCGATGGCGGCCACCAGGCGGCCGAGGCGATCATGACGACCGACACGTTCGCCAAGGAGATCGCCGTCAGCCTGCCCATCCACGGGCGGACGGTGACGGTCGGCGGGATGGCGAAAGGCTCCGGCATGATCCACCCCAACATGGCCACGATGCTCGGCTTCCTGACCACCGACGCGGCGCTGGAAGCCGAGTACGCCGCCCACTTGTTGCGGCGGGTGACGGACAGCACCTTCAACATGCTCTCCGTCGACGGCGACACGTCCACCAACGACACGCTGTTGCTGCTGGCGAACGGCGAGGCCGGCGCGCCCCTGCTGCGTGGTGGCGACGCGGAGTCCGATGCCTTCGCCGCCGCACTCCACCACGTGGCGCAAGAGCTCACGATCATGCTGGCGCGCGACGGCGAAGGGGCGACCAAGGTGATCGAAGTCCGCGCCCGGGGCGCCGAGAGCATCGAAGACGCCCGGCGAGTGGCGATGGCGGTGGTCCAGTCGCCCCTCGTGAAGACGGCGGTCTACGGCGCTGACCCGAACTGGGGCCGCATCGCCTGCGCCGCCGGCTATAGCGGCGCCGCCCTCGACCAGGACCGCCTGGATGTGGCGATGGCGGGGACGCCGTTGCTGCGCCAGGGGACGCCGTTGCCGTTCGACCGCGCGGTCGTGGTCGCCGCGATCAAAGACACGGCGCGGGTGCCAATCGAGGTCAACCTCAATCTCGGGCGCTACGAAGCCACGTCCTGGGGCTGCGACCTCACGGAGGGCTACGTCGACATCAACGGGCGCTACACGACATGAGCGAGGACGCATGAAAACGGTGGACATCCCGTCCATCCGGTCGGAGGACGGCGACCCGGTGACGCAGACGCTGGTGGAGGCGTTGCCCTACGTCACCCGCTGGAAAGGCTGCCTCCTGGTCATCAAGCTGGGCGGCAGCGCCCTGGATGCGGAGCGGGCGGTGCTGGAAGATTGCGTCCACCTGCGGCGGCTCGGCGCGATCCCCGTCATTGTCCATGGGGGCGGCGCCGCGATCAGCGCCTGGCTGAAGCGGATCGGCAAGGAGAGCCGTTTTCAGCACGGCCTGCGCGTGACCGACGCCGAAACGCGCGACGTGGCGCGCATGACGCTGATCGGCGAGGTGAACGCCTCCCTGGTGGCGCTCGTCAACAGCTTGGGCGGGAAGGCGATCGGCCTCTCCGGCCTGGACGGTCCCATGATCCGCGCCCATTACCACCGCGAGTACGGCGATATCGGCTTCGTCGGGGAGATCGATTCGGTCGATCCCGAGGCCATCCGGGCCGTCGCCGACCTCGGCTACATCCCGGTGATCGCGCCGATTGGTTACGGCCCGGACGGTGAGGCGCTGAACATCAACGCCGACACCGCGGCCGCCGACGTCGCCGTCGCCCTGCAGGCGGAGAAGATGATCTTCCTCACCGACGTGGTGGGCATCCTGAATGGTGCCGGTCAGCTCATCTCCGAGGTGTCGGAGGAGGAGCTGGATGGCCTGATCGCCGACGGCACCGTCTCCGGTGGCATGATCCCCAAGGTGAAAGCCTGCCAGCGGGCGATGGCGGGCGTCCACCAGACGCACATCATCGACGGGCGCTACCCGCACGCCTTGATCCGCGAGCTGTTCACGGTGCACGGCGTGGGGACGATGATCAGCAAATCGCAGTCGTAAGGAGAATGGCATGACACCGACGAACTGGAGCGCGAGCGAGGCCGCGCACTATATGCACACGTTCAAACGCCTGCCGGTCTGCCTGGACCACGGCGAGGGCGTCTATGTCTGGGATGTGGACGGGAAACGCTACATGGACTGGGTGGCCGGCATCGCCGTCAATGTCCTCGGCCATGCCCACCCGGCGGTCACGGAGGCGATCTGTACCCAGGCGAAGAAGCTGATCCACACCTCGAATCTCTACTACACGATCCCCCAACTGGAACTGGCCGACCTGCTGATCGCCAACTCCTGCGCCGAGCGCGTCTTCTTCGCCAACAGCGGGGCCGAGGCGAATGAAGGGGCGATCAAGCTGGCGCGCAAGTGGGGCAAGCAGCATCGCGACGGGGCCTACGAGGTGATCACGGCCCTCGATTCCTTCCACGGCCGCACGCTGGCGATGGTGGCGGCCACCGGCCAGCCGAAGTACCAGGAACCCTACGCGCCGATGCCGGCCGGGTTCGTCAACGTCCCCTTCAACGACCTGGCCGCCGCCAAGGCGGCGACGACGGACGCCACGGTCGCGATCATGGTGGAGCCGGTGCAGGGCGAGAGCGGCGTCCACCCCGCCGATCCGGACTACCTCCAGGGCCTGCGGGAGTGGTGCGACCAACGGGGACTGTTGCTGATTTTCGATGAGATTCAGACTGGGATGGGCCGTACCGGCCACTTCCTCGGCTACGAGTGGTACAAGGTCGAGCCGGACGTTTTCACCATGGCCAAAGGGCTGGCCGGCGGCGTGCCAATCGGCGCCTTCCTGGCGAAAGGCTCAGCGGCGGAAGCACTGGGGCCTGGCGATCATGGGAGCACCTTCGGCGGCAGCCCGCTGGCTTGCGCCGCGGGCGTTGCCACTGTGAAGACAGTCCT
>JAICXR010000085.1 GCA_025980355.1 Chloroflexota bacterium
ACCATCACGTCGCCGGCATCGTGGAGGGCGACCGGCGGTTCCTCTGCGGCGCACCAGCGGCGCAGCCGACGCAGCAACCCGCTGTGCCGGAGGAAGGCCGGCGTCAGCTCTGCGCCCGGATAGGCGGTGCCGAACCGCGTCGGCACGCCGAGCAGGGAAACGCCGACTGGCGCGGCGGTCGGTTGAGGACGCACTATCGTGTCGGCCAATCCTTCCGACGCCGGGGCATCCGGCGCGATACGTCGGTCCGGGGTCCACCCCAACCATACCGGATAGGCGGTGGGCGTCAGTGACCGTGGGACCATCGTGATAGTCCCATCCGGGGAGAATGCCGCGCCGTCCGTGCTACGATTGCGCCGCCCGTTCGCCACGCTCGTGGCCGCACCACCAGGAGATGACACCGCCCATGCCCGAACATATCCCTGCTACAGCTCCGGCCACTCGACGCTGGCCGGTAGAGTCGCGGCTGGCGTACCCCGCTATCCAGGAGGTCGCGCCGTCGCCGGATGGCCGTCAGGTCGCCTATACCGTCCGTGAGCCGCTCCTGACCGACGAGAAGAGCGAGTTCCTCACCCATCTCTACCTGGCGACGCGCGACGGCGGCGAGCCGGTGCAGCTGACCTACGGCGACAGCAGCGATAGTAGCCCGGCCTGGTCGCCGGATGGCCGCTACCTTGCCTTCCTCAGCAACCGCCCCGGCAAGCGCAATATCTACGTGCTGCGGCGGGACGGCGGCGAAGCCTGGCCCTTGACCCGTTATGACAAGACCGAAGTCGCCGGACTGCGCTGGTCGCCCGACGGGACACGGATCGCCTTCCTGATGCCGGAACCGCCCAGCGAGGAGAAGGAGAAGCAGCGCAAAGCGCGGGACGACGCCAAGCAGTTCGGGGTGGACTTCGACTTTACCCACCTCTCTGTCGTGCCATTCGCCGTCGGGCCGCGCAAAGCGCCGGAGGCAAAACAGCTCACGCACGGCCGCTTCCAGGTGGTCGATTTCGACTGGTCGCCGGACGGCGCACGGATCGCCTTTACCCACCAGCCCACGCCGGAGGCGGACACCTGGCTGGAGACGCGCCTGGCGATCATCGCCGCGGACGGCAGCGCCGACGCCGCGACGGACATCGCGCCGATTTTTGCCGGCGGCGCCCACCTCCACTTCGCGCCGGACGGTCGCTGGATCGCCTGCAAGGCCGGGGAACAGCCGCCGCACTGGGCCTTCGCCGCCCGGGTCGGGCTCTACCCCGTGCCCGGTGACGGCGCCGCCACGGCGCCGGCGGTACGCACCCTCGCCGCGACGCCGAACAGCGAGCCGAGCGTCCTGGGCTGGTCCCCCGACGGGCAGGCGGTGTACGTATTGGAGCAAAGCGGCACCGCCTCCCAGTTCATGGCCCTCCCCGTCGACGGGACACCAGCCCGGCACCTGGCCGAAGTGGACCTCTATCGCATGCCGGCGTCCGCCAACCGCCAGGGGCAGATCGCCTTCGTGGGTCAGGATTTGCACCAGCCCCAGGCGGTGTACCTGTTCGACGCGGGCCGCGGCGAGACGGTCAAGGTCGCCCAACCGCACCTCCCGGCGGACTGGCCAGAGGGTGAGCTGCCATCGGCGGAGGTGATCCGCTGGCAGGCGCCGGACGGCCTGACGATCGAAGGCATCCTCACGTATCCGCTGGACTACCAGCCTGGCAAGCGCTATCCCCTGATCGTCAGCATCCACGGCGGCCCGGCCGGCGTCTTCGCCCGGACGTTCCTGGCGGCGCCGGGCGGCCAGGCGGACGTGCTCAGCCTCACCGAACGCGGTTTCGCAATCCTGCGCCCCAATCCGCGCGGCTCCGGCGGCTACGGCCGTACGTTCCGTTTCGCCAACACCGGCGACTGGGGCGGCGGCGACTACCAGGACATCATGGCCGGCGTGGACCACGTCATCGCCCTGGGCGTTGCCGACCCGGACCGCCTCGGCGTCGCCGGCTGGAGCTATGGCGGCTTTATGACGAGCTGGATCATCACCCAGACCCATCGGTTCAAGGCCGCCTGCATCGGCGCCCCGGTCACCGACCCGATCAGCTTCAACGGTACGAGCGACATCCCCGGCTTCATCGCCGACTATTTCGGCGCCGAGTCCTGGGACGCCCCCGAGCCCTATGCCCGGCAGAGCCCGATGGCGCACATCAAGGGCGCCACGACCCCGTCCCTCATCCAGCATGGCGCCGACGATGTGCGCGTGCCGTTGGGCCAGGGCCGGGAATTGTTTAACGCCCTTCGGCGCCAGGGCGTGCCGACGGAGATGGTGATCTACCCCCGTCAGGGCCACGGGATCGGCGAGCCGCGCCTCATGTTGGACGTGACGCGCCGTGCCACCGCCTGGTTCGAACGCTGGATACCCGCTGGCCCGCGGTGATCCCGCGCGGCCCGCGAGCCTGCTGCTACACTTGGCAGATGGCTCGACGTTCGGTGAAAACGGGGAGTTGCCCATGGTCGCATCAATGCGCTGGACGATTGCCGATCTGGCGGCGTTGCCGAACCTTCGGGAAGACTGCCGTTACGAAATCATCGACGGGGAGCTGCATGTGTCCAGCCAGCCTGATTGGCGCCATCAAGTCCTCGGCGACACTATCGTTGCCGCGCTCAACGCCTGGGGCGTTCGGGCGGGCAAAGGCCTCGCCGTGTCCGCTCCCGGCGTCATCTTTTCTCCGGAGAACGCGGTGGCGCCCGATGTGGTGTGGGTACGGCGGGAGCGCTTCGCGGCGGTGCTGGGACACGATGGCAAACTGCATGCGGCTCCCGACCTGATGGTGGAAATCCTCTCGCCAGGAACGACAAATATCCATCGCGACCGGGAGGCCAAAATGGACCTCTATTTCCGGTGGGGAGTCCTGGAGTATTGGATCGTCGATTGGCGACCGCGCCGACTCGAGGTCTACCGTCGCCAGGAGACGCAATTATGTGTGGTCGGGACGCTATCCGAGGACGACTTCGTACGATCGCCCAATCTGCCGGGTTTTAGCGCCACTTTGGGCGACCTCTTGGCGCAAATCCCCGAAGATATCGGTGACGCACCCGCGACCGAAGAGGACGATGATGGCGCGTGAGCGCGGTTTCGCTCCGGACCGACGACGAGGATAGACAGTGCCACTTGAAACCCCGGCGGCCGCCAGCCCTCCCACCCGCCTGATCCTGTACGTCGGCAAGGGCGGCGTCGGCAAAACGACGATGGCGGCGGCCACCGCCGTGCGGGCGGCGGCACTGGGCCACCGCACGCTGGTGGTCAGCACGGACATTGCCCACAGCCTGGGCGACGTGCTCCAGGTCGAGCTCGGAGCGGAGCCGGCGGAGATCGGGGAGCGGCTCTTCGCCTACGAAGTCAATGTGCTGGACGAAGCCCGCCGCAGCTGGGGCAAGATGCAGGGCCAACTGGCCGATTTCCTGAAGCGCGAGGGCGTTACCGAGGTCCAGGCCGACGAGCTGGCCATCATGCCCGGCATGGAGGAAGTGGCCGCGCTGGTCCAGATCCGGCGTCAGAGCCGCACCGGCCAGTTCGACTGCATCGTCGTCGACGCGGCGCCGACGGGCGAGACGATCCGCCTGCTCAGCATGCCGGATTCCTTGCTCTGGTACGCCGGCCGCCTGCAAGAGTGGCGGGGACGCCTGATGCGCTTCGTCGGCCCGCTCCTGCGCAACGCCCTGCCCGACCTCAACGTGATCGAGTCGATGACGCAGCTCGCCGAACGCACCAAGGAGCTACGCCAGGACCTCACCAACCCGGAGCGCAGTTCCTACCGCATCGTCGTGACGCCGGACACGATGGTGATCAAAGAGGCGCGCCGGGCGGAGACCTACCTCAATCTCTTCGACTACCCGATCGACGCGGTACTTACCAACCGCGTCCTCCCGGCGACCAACGCCGGAAACCCCTACCTGGACGCCATGCTGGCGCGCCAGCAACGGGCGATGGCGGAGGTTCGGAGTACGTTCGCCACCTTGCCGTTGTTGGAAGCGCCGCTGAGCGCCGAGGAGCCGCTCGGCCTCTCCGCGCTGGCTGAGCTGTCGCAGCAGGTCTTCGGCGACCGTGACCCGACGTTGGTGCTGCACCGCGGGGCGACGCAGCACATCGAGCGGCAAGGCGACGGCTACCTGCTGCAAATCCCCATGCCGAACGTCGAGGTGACCCGGCTCTCGCTGCTCAAACGCGGGGACGAGCTCTACGTCGACGTCGGCAACTTCCGGCGGGAGATCACGCTGCCGCTGACGCTCGCCGCCCTGGAGCCGGGGACAGCCCGGGTGCATGCGGGCATGCTGGAGATCCCGTTCAGCGCCGCCCCCGCCGCGATGCCGGCGGCAGGGGCGCGCCGGTAAGCGTTCGGGGAGGTGGCACAGGCTGTGCGGCTAGGCGCCAGGGAACCGGCAACTGCAGAGAGGAAGTAACCGTGGAAGGGCTCGTCGCTATTCTGGGATTCAGCATCGGCGCCAGCGTCGGGACGGCGGTCGCCCGTGGCCTGGGTGAGGCGTTGCGCCCCGTCGCGGTCGGCGCGGTGCGGGCCGGCATGCAGGCGGGCGACGCCGCCCGCGCCGCGGCATCGTCGTTGGGGACGACCGTGGTCACCGCCGCCAGCGGCGCCAAGGAGAACCTCAGCGACATCACCGCCGAGGCGAGGCGGGAACGCAACGCCGCCGGGGATTCCCGCGACGCGCCGGCGCGGCGGATCGAAGTGGCGCACGAGTAGGCGCCGCCACGCGCCGATCAGCCATCTCCAGGCCACTTCCATCGTCCGCGGAACAACGGCGTGGCCGTCGCCCACGCCGTTGTTCCGACGGTGAGAATGGTACAGTGGCGGGAGGCCGCGACCGAGCCGGCATGGGCGCCGAGCGCGGCCACTCGTCGCGCGCCAAGGAGAGAGGCATGGCCAGCAGACAGACGGCAGCGGCGGAAGGAACCGCCGAGGAGGTCGCCACCGAGACGCCGCTCCAGCCGGATCTTGGCGCCCGGCGCGGCCATTTCCCCGGCGTTTTGCCTTCAATAGGGCCACTACGGGCCTATAACAGCGCTTCGCACGCCGTCGAACCGATCGTGCCGTCGGTGCCCGGGCAGATTCGGATGTACACCTGCGGGCCGACCGTCTACCGTTCCGTCCACATCGGCAATCTCCGCAGCTATCTGCTGGCGGACTGGTTGCGCCGGGTCTTCAGTACGCTTGACCTGCGGGTCACGCAGGTCAAGAACATCACCGATGTCGGCCATATGCGGCAGGAGATGCTGGAGCGGGGCGAAGACAAGATGATCGCCGCCGCCCTGGCCGCGGGGAAGACGCCGGCCGAGATCGCCGCCTTCTACACCGAGGAATGGCTGGCCGACGAGGCCGCCCTGCGCATCGAACGTGCCACGGTCACGCCGCGCGCCACCGATCACGTCCCCGACATGATCGCGCTGATCGAGCGCCTAATCGCGCGCGGCCACGCCTACGTCGCGGGCGGCAACGTCTACTTCGACGTCGCTTCCTACCCGGCCTACGGTCGCCTGTCCGGGAACCTCCTCGGCGGCCTGATCGACGGGGTGCGATCGGAGGTCGATCCCCTGAAGCGCCACCCCGCCGACTTCACCCTCTGGAAGGCGGCGGAACCGGGACGCCTGGTGCAGTGGGGGAGCCCTTGGGGACCCGGCTTCCCGGGCTGGCACATCGAGTGTTCCGCCATGAGTATGCGCTACCTCGGTGAGACGTTCGACCTGCATACCGGCGGCGTGGACAACATCTTTCCCCATCACGAAGACGAGATCGCCCAGAGCGAGGCGGCGACGGGTAAGCCGTTCGTCCGCCACTGGATCCACGGCCAGCACCTGCTGGCCGACGGCCTGAAGATGGCCAAGAGCACCGGCAACGCCTACACGCTGGCCGATCTGCGGGCGCGGGGCTTCGACCCGCTCGCCTTTCGCTACCTCTGCCTGCTGACCCACTATCGCGCCCGGCTCAACTTCACCTTCGCCTCCCTGCGCGCCGCCGCCACCGCGCTCGACCGCCTGCGCGACCGCCTGCGCGCCTGGCACGACCTGCCGTCCCTCGCCGCCGAGGATGCCGCCCGGACCTGGGACGCTCGCTTTCGCGCGTACCTGCTCGACGACCTCAACCTGCCGGCGGCGGTGGGCCTGCTCTGGACGATGCTCCGGCACAGTAGCCTCCCGGCCGCCCAGAAGCGCGATCTGCTGCTGCAGTGGGATGACGTCCTGGGGCTCGGCCTGGACGAGGTGCGACCGGTCGACCGCGCCTCGCTGCCGGAAGACGCCCGTTATCTCCTCCAAACCCGGGACACGGCCCGGCAGAACGCGGACTACCTGCAAGCCGACGCCCTCCGGGCCACGCTGGCAAGCCAGGGCTACGGCGTACGGGACACACCGTCCGGCAGCATCGTCGTCCCGCAGCCATTGCCGCAACCCGTCCGCTATTCCCGGGCCTCCGACGTCCCTTCCCGGCTGGCCGAGGCCGACAGTTGCGACGTCTCCGTCTGCCTGCTCGTCCACAACTACCGCCCGGACGTGCAGCGCTGCCTGGCATCCCTCGTCCAGTACGAGGGTGACCGGCGCGTGGAATACGTGATTGTCGAGAACGCATCCAGCGACGACACCGGCCACTGGCTGGAACATCTGGCGGCCGGGAGCGAACGGATCCGGCTGCTGCGGGCCGACCACCGCCTGGGCGAGGCGGAAGGCCGGAACCTGGCGATGCGTCAGGCCGGTGGGCGGGTGGTCCTGCTGCTGGACACCGGCGTCGAAGGCACCGGCGATCTCTTCGGCCCCCTGCTCGCCGCGCTGGACGACCCGTCGATCGGCGTCGTCGGACGCTGGGGCTTGCGGACCGACGATATGCGGCATTTTGAAGCGTCGGAAGAGCGCGACGTCGACGCGATCGCCGGCTACCTCTTCGCCTTTCGCCGCGCTGACCTCCGCCGCACCGGCTGGATGGACCCGAAATACCGCTACTACCGCAACCTCGACCTCCATTTCGGGTTCCAGTTCCGGGCGGCGGGCCTGCACCTGGTGTGCCTCCCCACCCTCCCCGCCGTGCTGCACGAGCACCGCGGCTGGGAAGAGTTGAGCGAGGAGGAACGCGAGAAGCGGAGCAAGCGCAATTTCTACCGCTTCCTGAACGCCTGGCATCATCGGGAGGAACTCCTGGTCAACCGGCAGCCCACCAACCGGCGGTGAGCGCCTTGCGCCTCGTCTTCGTCACGCCCTACTATCCGCCGGCCCATCTGGGCGGCATCGAGCGGGCGATCGAGCGGCTGGCGCTGGCCTTGCGTGCCGCCCGGCCCGACCTGCGGGTGACGGTCTTGACCACGCACTACAGCTTCCCGCCGCGCTACGTCGCCGGGCTGCCGGGGCGGGAGCAACGCCCGGAGGCGACCGTGGTGCGCTGGCCGGCCCGGCCCCACACGCCGGTGCCGCTGTTCCCATACTATTCGTGTCCCGTCACCTGGTTCGGGCCGGCCCGACTGCGCGCCATCGTGCGCGACGTCCGGCCGGATATCGTGCACTTCGTCGGCGACGGTTGGGCCTGGGCCCACCTCGCCCTGCTCGCGCTGCGCCCGCCGGGCACGGCCGTCGTCTTCACCCCGTCCTTCCACCGCATGACCCCGTCACGGCAGTGGCTCCGCCTGCCGAACCGCCTGATCTGTCGCCAGGCCGACGCCACCATCGTGCTCACGCCACAAGAATGGCGCGACGTCCAGGCGGTCTACCACGCGTCACCCGACCGGCTCCATCTCGTGCCGTGGGGGGTGGACGCCCCCGACGACCCCGGCTGGGCCTGGCAGCGCGCCGCGGCAGGGGCAAGGATGGAGTTCGCCAGCCCGGCCTGCGCCATGCCCCAAGAGCCGGATCCCGTCCGCATCCTCTGCGTCGGACGCCTCGGCCGGCATAAGGGACAACGCTGGCTCCTCGCCACGTTCGCCCGGGCGCGCGCCGGCTTCCGCCGTCCGGCGCAGCTCGTCTTCGTGGGCAAGGACGAAGGCGACGGCGGGCCGCTCCGGGAGGACGTGCGGCGGCTCGGCTTGCAAGGCGAGGTCGACATCCTGGGTGAGCTGACCGACGACGCGCTGGAAGAGGAATACGCCCATGCCGATGGTTTCGCACTCTTCTCGCAGTTCGAGGCGTTCGGGCTGGTCTTCCTGGAAGCGATGGCCCGTGGCATCCCCGTGCTGACCCACCGGCTCGGCGCCGGCGCCGCCCTGCTCACGGCCGGCGCTGTCGTCACCGCCCCCCTTGCGCGCGAGGAAGCCGCCGCGGCGCTGGTCCGCATGGTGAACGACGACACCTGGCGGCTGGACCTGGGCGAGGCGGCCCGCGCCCTGGTGCGCGGCCGGTTCTCCTGGGAGCGCTGCGCCATCGGCACCCTGCTTGCGTACGACGCGGCGCTGGCACGGCAGGCCGGGAATTGAGCGCCGTGGGGGGATCGTTACCGGCGAGGCCAGCGCTGCGTCTAAGTCAGGAAGTTCACCAGCAGGGTTGCTGTAGCGCCTATCGGGAGGGTATGTGTGTTTTCTATCGTCACGGGCATCGCCCTGCTCTTCGCCGCACTCCTGCCGGTCACCGATGGCGGCGCGTCCTGCAGCTTCCGCCTCGGCTTTGCCGCCCTCGCCCAACTGATCCCCGGCCAGGTCGGTTTCTGCTTGGACGACGAGCGCAACGATCCGACAACGGGCGACGACATCCAACACACCAGCAATGGGTTGCTCGTCTGGCGCAAGGCCGACAATGTGAGCGCCTTCACGAACGGCCAGTGGACGTGGCTGCTGGGGCCGGACGGGTTGGCGCAACGGCCTAACAACCAACGATTCTCCTGGGAACAGAACCCGCAACACCTGGCCCTCGCCGCGCCATCCGGCCCGCTGTTGCCCGGCCATCGCATCGTCGCCTACTACGGCAATCCGCTCGTGCCGGCGATGGGCGTGCTCGGCGAGGGCTCGCCGGACCAGATGTTGGCGCGTCTTCAGCAACAAGCCGCCGCCTATGCCGCCGCCGATCCGAAGACGCCGGTGCAACCGGCGCTGGAGCTGATTGTGACGGTCGCCCAGGGCAGCGCGGGACCGGACGGCATGTATCGGGCCCGGATGGCCCCGGCGCTGGTCGACCAGGTGCTCGGCTGGGCCAACAGCAAGGGCTACCTGCTCATACTTGATGTCCAGATCGGCCGCAGCAGCGTGGCGGACGAACTGCAGCCGCTCCTCCCCTATCTCCAACGTCCAAACGTCGAGCTGGCGCTCGACCCGGAGTTCGCCATGCACGGCGACGACGTGCCCGGTCAGACCTACGGCAGCATCGACGCTGCCATCATCAACCAGGCAATCCAGTCATTGGGCTCCCTGGTCGCCGATCACCACCTGCCCCCGAAGGTGCTGATCGTCCACCGCTTCCGGCAGGACATGGTCAGCGACTCCGGCGCCATCCGCCCCAGTCCGCAGGTGCAGGTGGTGATGGACATGGACGGGTTCGGCAGCCAGCAGGAAAAGCTGGCCTCGTACAACTCCTACATTCGGGACCAGCCCGTGCAGTTTGCCGGCATCAAGCTGTTCTACCAGCAGGACCACCCCATCTTCACGCCCCAGCAGGCGATCGGCCTGACGCCGACGCCGTTCGTGGTGATATATCAGTGATCGCCCAAGCGCCGCGGGGGCCTGGAAGTACTCAGTGAGCGTTTTCTCTACCCTTCCACGGGTCTATCAGTCAAGCCGCGCCGTTTCCGCCCTTGGCCGGTGGAACTACTGTCGCATACAGCATTGCAGCGCCATCAAGACCGGGTCTCTCGCATCGCGCTGCCGAAGCGGTCCCCACCTGTCTCCTCACTGGTCTCGCTGTTCCGAGCAGCGTACTCGTCGGCGAGGATCCCCAGCACCAGGATGTCGTGGTAGCGTCCCTGGGTGAAGAGCATCTGCCGGAGGCGGCCCTCGCGCTGGAAGCCCAGGCCCTCGTGCAGGCGGAGCGACGCCTCGTTGAAGCCGTAGACGTGGACCCACGCCTTGCGATAGCGCCGCTCCTCGAAGAAATAGCGCAGGACGAGGCCGATGGCGGCGCGGGCGTAGCCGCGACGGCGGTGCTCGTGCGCGATCGACAGCCCGTAGCTGAAGGTCCCGTTCGCCGGGTCGCAGTGGTGGGTGC
>JAICXR010000409.1 GCA_025980355.1 Chloroflexota bacterium
GGGCAACGACCTCTACTACGAAATGCAGGACGCCGGCGTGCTCGACCGCGCGGCGCTCGTCTTCGGCCAGATGAACGAGCCGCCGGGGGCGCGGCAACGGGTCGGCCTTACGGCGCTGACGATGGCGGAGTACTTCCGCGACGTGGAGGAGCGCGACGTGCTGCTCTTCATCGACAATATCTTCCGCTTCACCCAGGCCGGCTCGGAGGTCTCCACGCTCCTCGGCCGCCTGCCCTCGGCGGTCGGCTACCAGCCGACGCTGGCGGTCGACATGGGCCTCCTGCAAGAGCGCATCACCTCGACGGACAAAGGCTCCGTCACCTCCTTCCAGGCGGTGTACGTGCCGGCGGACGACATCACCGACCCGGCGCCGGCCTCCGTCTTCGCCCACCTGGACGCGACGCTGGTGCTGGACCGCTCCATCTCCGAAGCGGGCCGTTACCCGGCGGTGGACCCGCTGGCGTCCACGTCGCGCATCCTGGATCCCAGCGTGGTGGGGCAGGACCACTACAACGTCGCGCGCCAGGTGCAGCAGATTTTGCAGCGGTACCGCGACTTGCAGGACATCATCGCCATCCTCGGCGTCGACGAGCTGTCGGAGGACGACCGCCTGATCGTCGCCCGCGCTCGCAAGATTCAGCAGTTCATGACGCAGGTCTTCTTCAGCTTCCCCGGCGGGCGGGAACCGAAGTACGTCTCGCGCGCCGATACGGTGCGCGGCTTCCAGGAGATCGTCGACGGCAAGCACGACGACCTGCCGGAAAATGCCTTCAGCTACGTCGGGACCATCGACGACGCCGTGGCGAAGGCCGGGAAGCAATAATGTCCTCGCGCATGGAGGTCGTCGCCGCCGACCGTGACGCCGCCGATCGGGCCGCGGCGCGGCATTTTCGGCTGGAGATCGTCACCGCCGACCGCGAGGTCTTCGCGGACGACGTGGACTTCGTGGTGGTGCCGGGAGCGCTCGGGGAGCTCGGTATCTTGCCCCATCATGCCCCCTTGATCAGCTCGCTCAAGCCCGGCGAGCTTCGCATCCGGCGCGCCGGCCAGGAGGAGTTCTTCGCCATCGGCGGCGGCTTCGTCCAGATCCGTCCCGACAAGGTGGTGGTCCTGGCGGACGACGCCCAGCATTCCACGGAGATCGACGAGTCCCGCGCCCAGGAGGCGCGGGAGCGGGCGGAGGCCGAGTTGCGCGACCATCCGGAGCGCGCCACCGACGCCCTCCTGACGATCCGCTACGCCCAGGTCCGACTCCAGGTCGCCCAGCGGCGGACCTCGCGGCGTCCGCGTCGGGAGGAGAGCGAGGGCGAGATGAGGGGATGAGGCAATAGCAAAGCAAATCGGCATCGACCTGGGCACGACGAACGTGCTCGTCTACGTGCGCGGGCGCGGCATCGTGCTCAATGAGCCCTCGGTCGTGGCCGTGCATTCCGGCGAACGCACCATTCGTGCCGTCGGCGACGAGGCGCGGGAGATGCTCGGCCGCGCTCCCGATAGCGTCGTCGTCTACCGACCGATGCGGAGCGGCGTCATCGCCCACTACACGGTCACGGAGGCGATGCTCGCCTATTTCCTGCGCAAGGTGGCCGGGCGCTGGCACATCTTCCAGCCCGACGTCATGATCTGCATCCCCTGTGGGGCAACCGGCGTCGAAGGTCGCGCCGTGCGCGATGCGGCGCTGCAAGCCGGGGCCAAGAATGTCCACCTGATCCCCGAGCCCCTGGCTGCCGCTCTGGGCGCCAATGTGCCGATCGACGGGCCGGATGGCAACCTGATCATCGACATCGGCGGCGGGACGACCGAGGTCGCCGTGATTTCGCTCTACGGCATCGTCGTCAAGTCGTCCATCCGGGTCGGCGGGAACAAACTGGACGACGCCATCGCCGCCTATATCAAGCACGAATACAACCTGATGATCGGCGAACGCGCCGCGGAGGAGGTCAAGATTCAGGTCGCCAGCGCCATCCCGCTGGAGCGCGACCTGGAGTGCGACGTGCGCGGTCGGGATCAGGTCATGGGCATGCCGCGCAGCGTCACGGTCCGGACCTCGGAAATCCTCCAGGCGATCTCGGAGCCGGTCAGCCAGATCGTGGACGCCGTGAAGTGGGTGCTGGAGCGCACGCCGCCCGAACTGGCGTCGGACATTTACAACAAAGGGATGATGATGGCCGGCGGTGGCGCATTATTGCGCGGGCTGGATGTCCTGATGACCCGGGCCACCGAGATTCCCTGCCATGTCGCGGAGAATCCCCTCAACTGCGTGGCCCTGGGCACGGGCAAGGCGTTGGAAGAACTGCCCTATCTGCGCCGCAGCCTCGTCCAGGTCTAGGGAGCGGGACGCTTGCAACCGGCGGAACCGGCGCTCCGGCAACTGGCGACAGAACAGGCCAATCCCGCCTCCGCCGCGCTCGATACGCTGTCGGCGCTGGAGATCGTCCGGCTCATGAACGCCGAGGATGTCCACGTCCCGGAAGCGGTGGGCCGCGAACTTCCGGCCATCGCCGCCGCGGGGGAGGCCATTACCGGGCGCTTGCGCGCCGGCGGCCACCTGTTCTACGTCGGCGCCGGCACCAGCGGCCGCTTGGGGACGCTCGACGCCGCCGAATGTCCGCCGACGTTCAGCACGCCGCCCGAGCTGGTCCAGGCGCTCATTGCCGGCGGCCCGCCGGCGCTGACGCACGCCGTGGAAGGTGCGGAGGACGATCCGGCAGCGGGCCGCCGCGACCTGCTGGCGGCCGGCGTGAGCGGCACCGATGCCGTCGTCGGGATCTCCGCCAGCGGCCGGGCGCCCTACGTGCTCGGGGCCCTGGACCTGGCGCGCGAGTTGGGCGCCGCCACGATCGGCCTCTGTTGCACCGGCGGCTCGGCATTCGTCGACCGCTGCGACATCGTGATCGCCCCGCTCGTGGGCCCGGAGGTCCTCACCGGATCGACGAGACTGAAGGCGGGCACCGCGCAGAAGCTGGTGCTGAACATGCTCAGTACGGCCACCATGGTCCGGCTGGGCAAGTGTTATGGTAACTTGATGGTGGACATGCGTGCCACCAATAGCAAGCTGCGCGACCGCGCCGCCCGTATCGTCACTGCGGTGACCGGTAGCGACTACGCCGACGCCTGGTCCACGCTGGAGGCGGCCGACTTTGAGACGAAGGTTGCCATCGTGATGCTGAAGACCGGCGGCGGCCGGCAGGCGGCGCAACAGCGACTGGACCGCAGCGATGGACACCTGCGCGCGGCCCTCGGCTAGGCTCTGGTATACTTTCCTAAGAGCCTCGTGTGACTGGCCCCGGCGGACGCCGTGGCGGCCGGCGCGACGGCTCACGGTTCGCCGCTGTTTTCGGGATGGTGATTCCCCGTTCAGTACATAGGTAAGGATTCTCTGTGTCAGGTTCAGATATTACGTTGGTTTGCCGGGACTGCAATAACCGGTTCGTGTTCACC
>JAICXR010000323.1 GCA_025980355.1 Chloroflexota bacterium
ACGGTCGGGGCGCAGATCGACGTCAGCTCGGGGACGAAGGCGACGGAGGAGGTGGCCGACCTGTCCACGGCCGACCCCCCGACGCCGGGCGGCGCCTAGAGCGCCGCCGACTGGAGCCGACCGGCGGCGGCCGCGGGGCGCCCCGGGAAGCTGATCCGCGATCCATTTCTGCGCGTGCCGGCGGTCGCGGTGGCGCCCTCGGTCGGCGAGCGGCTCCTTAAGCGAAACGGTCAGTTGGTCCGGCTGCGCCTGCGCGCGCGGCGCTATGCCTCGACCGGACACAATATTGTGGGTCGGCTCCCCGGCCACGGGCCGGAACGCATCGCCGTTGCCGCGCATTACGACACTGCGGCCGGCGTCCCCGGCGCGACCGATAACGCTTCAGGCACCGCTGTGCTGCTTGCGCTGTGCGAGGCCTTCGCCGCGACCGGCCGGCACCGTTTCGGCCTCGACTTCATCGCCTATGGCGCGGAGGAGTACGGTCGCCACGAGGGTAACTTGGGCGACGTGGCGTACGTTCGCGCCAATCCCGACACGGTGGGCCGGACGCAGGCGGTGGTCGAGGTGGACTGCGTCGGCACCGTGGCGGCCCCCCTCACCGTCCACGTCCTGGGCTGGCCGACCGCGCGGCAGCGAGAAAAGGAGGAGGTGCTGGGCATCCTCCGGCCGTACCCGAACTGCGTCGTCGACGACCGCTCGGAGCAGCCGTCCGCCCGGACCGCCTTTCACCTGCCCGGCGTGCCGGCGCTGGCCTTCTTGGACGACTACTCCCGCTTGCCGATCCACACCGCGCAGGACACGATCGCCCTGATGCGACGGGAAGCCCTCGCCGTCGCCGCGGAAGTCGTGGCAGCAGCCCTAAGCAGCCTTCTGTCGTAGGGAGTCAATGCGCGCGAACGTCCGCGAAGGCGGGGGCAATGATTCATCCTTATTGACGCTGTGGCGCCATATCAAGACCGGTCCCATTGATCCACTGCACAATATCGCACTGCCGGTCAACGCGGCTTTCCACCGTGTAGGCATCCACGCGCCGCACGCCTGGCCTGGTGCTGGCCTTGTCTGCCGCCTCGACGGTCGCCATGCGGATGGTGACCGTCATCGGCAGCGACGGCTTATACGGACGCGGCTTCGCGGTGCGTAGCTTCGCGACGGCCTCGGCGACCTTCTCGGCGGTCAGCCGGCGTGCCGACTCGGGGTCCAGCCCGGTGCAGAAGTCGCGGCTCAGCGCGCGCTTGACGCGGGCGGTGACGACGCCGGGGAACTGCTCCTCGGCCTCGGCGCAGGCGGCCTCATCGCCCTGCACCAGGACGAGCGGCACGTCCCAGTGGCCGGCGTAGCACGACTCCATGCCCAGCTCGCCGACGCTCTGGCCGTTGATCCGGAAGTCGGCCCAGTCGAGCGACCAGCCGTGTGGCAGGAACGCGCCGTCGGTGAAGGACTTGGCGTGGTGGCCCGGCAGCAACAGCGCGTCGACGGTGTGGTCGAGCCCGGGCAGCCAGCGGTACTTGCCGTCCTGGTAGCCCCTGGGTCGCCAGAGATAGGTGATGCGGGGATCCTGCAGCATCCGCTCCGGCTCGATGTTGCCGCCGCCGTGGTGGGTATCGCTGACGATCAGCTCGTCCACTCCCGCGGCAAGCGCCGCCGCCGATGCCGCGTTGATGTCCGCCATCAGGAGCTCTCGCCCCTCCCGACCCTTGCTCTCCCGCGTTCCCGGTTCCCAGAACCAGACCTGCTCACGCTCGAACAGGCCGCTCACGCCCTCCATGTCCCAGTGCATGAACACTTTCACCGCGCTGCCCCCTTGTCCGCCGCACCCCAGTCGAGGAGCACGCCCAGGTACTCGTCGGGATGGGCGGCGATGGCCTCGTACATCCCGACCGCGCCGGCCGCCGGCAGGCGATGGCTGATCAGCGGGCCGACCACCAGCTTCCCGTGCGCCAGCAGGTCCAGGGCGAGCGCGAAATTCGCCCGGGCCGTCCAGCGGCTGGCGACCGTCTCGACGCCCGGCGTGGTCGCCGCGTGCGCGCCGATAATCGTCACCCCCGGCGAATGGATATGCGTATAGGGATCGATCTCGATGCGCCCGCGCGGACTGCCCAGCAGGACAACCCGCCCATACTGCGCCGCCAGCTCGAAAGCCTGGGCCACCACCGGCGCCGCACCGGTCGCTTCCACCACGACGTCGAAGCCCCGGCCCTGGGTGACCTCCCGACCGGCCTCCACCAGGCCGCGCTCCGAGACGTCCAGCAGGAGCGCGATCCCGCAGGCCCGGGCGATCGCCAGCCGGTTGGCGAGGCGGTCGACCAGCGCGACCGGCCAGCCGCCGGACAGTTGGCCGAACTGGGCGGCGAACTGGCCGATCAGCCCGGCGCCGAGGACGACCACGCTCTCGCCGAGGGAGAGCCGCGGCAGCCGCATGCCGTTCAGGCTGATCGTCGCCAGCCTGGTCAGCGCGGCCTCGTCCGGGGCGACGCCTTCCGGCACGGCGACCACCGGCTGCTGCCGGACGTCCCAGATGCCGTGGCTGGCGTGCTTCCCGGGGAAGGCGACGACCTGGCCGGGGGCCAGTCCATGCACCCCGCTGCCGATCGCCAGCACCGTGCCGGTCGCCGCGTAGCCGGCGAGATAGGGATAGCGGGGATAGCGCGATCCTGGGGTGCGGAAGCCGATGTGGGTCCCGGCGTAGATCGCCATCTCGGTCCCGATGCTGACCGCGCTCCACAGCGTCTCGACCAGGACCTCGTGGGGACCCGGCTGGTCGGGCAGCTCGAAGGCTTGCCACTCCGACTGCCGCGTCCCGCTGAACACGATGCGCCGTGCTTGCAACGTCCCTTCCTTCCTCAATCCCGGTCTCCCGCCCGGCAAGCCCATCACCAGCCCTGATACTTCGCCAGCACCGGCTGCATCAACTGCTCCAACTGCTTGAGCCCGGCGTCGGCGCCGACCTTGCCGTCGATGATGTCGTTCTGGATCGGACCCTGCAGCTTGCTGAAGTCCTGGTAGGCGGGATGGGTGATCGCGCCAACGAGGTGGTTCTCGTCCTTGCTGAGCGCGATCGCATCCAACCAGACCTTCATCAAGGGCGCTTGCTTGGCGAAATCGGCCCCCAGGGCCACCGATTTGACCGGTGGGACATTGTTGGCCCCGACGCACCATTCCAGCGTGGCCGCGGGGCCGCCCATCCATTTGAGGAAGGTGATGCTCTGCTCGGGGTGGGCGACCCCTTTGGCGACGACAAAGACATTCGCACCGTCCGCGACGCTCGTGCCGGAGACGACCGGCGGCTGGGCGGGCAGGAAGGCGTTGGCCCAGTCCAGGTTGGGGAACTCCTTGTGGTACTGGATCGGTTGGTATTCCCGCATCACCATCAGCCCTTGTTTCTCCAGGGTGAAGGTATTCACGTGGGAGTTGGTCGTCGAGGAGTTCCTCTTGTTGAAATCGTTGATGGCCGCCCGGCCACCCACCTTCTTCCACCAGCCCGCCACCCAGTCCAGGGCGGCGATATTCTCCGGCCGGTAGATGGTGAACTGGCCCTTGACCGTGTCGTAGTACATGCCGCCGAAGACGGCGAGCCACGGGGTGATGTTGCCGCCCTGGGGGGCGGCCGGCACGAGCCCGAGCTGGGTGATCGCGCCGCTGCTGTCGTGTTGGGTGAGCTTGGCGTTGAGATCATCCAGCTCGGTAATCGTCTTCGGCGGCTTCGTGGGATCGAGCCCGTACTTGCTGAAGATGCTCCGGTTGAGGGCGAGGGCGCTGGAATCGAACTCCTGCAGGAACCCCCAGAGGTGGCCGTGGAGGAAGACCATCGACCAGACGATGGGGAAATAGTCGTTCTTGTCGATCTTCATCTGGGCCATATAGGGATCGAGGGACACCAGCGCGCCCTGGTAGGCCCAGCCCGACACCGGCGTCCAGGAATAGGTCTTGAAGGCATCAGGCGGCGCGCCGCCCGCCATGGCGGCGGTGTACTTCTCGTAGTTAGTCCCGCTATCTACTGGAGCATTTTTCACCTGGAAGTCCGGCTGCTGCTTGTTGAACTTGGCCACTAGGTCCTGGATGACGGAGAGCTCCGGCTGGTCGAGGGCCTCGTTCCAGAACTCTATCGTGAGCGCCTTACTCGCAGGTGCGGCGGTCGCCGCGGTCGCCGCGGTGCTGGCGACGCTGCTCGATGTGGCCACCGTGGCGGCGGCGGCCGTCGCCGCGGTCGTGGTGGCGGCGCTCGCGGCGACGGTGGATGCCGGCGCCACGCTGGATGCAGCGGTCGTCGACACGGACGTCGCCACGGCGGCCGACCCGCCGCAGGCGGCCAGGAGACCGACGGAACCGCTCACGACGAGGGAAAGACAGGTGCGTCGAGACAACCGAACCGCGTTCATGGATGACTCCTTTGCTGCTGAGGACCCTACGCCCCGCACTCCGACCGAAGAGTGCCCTCGACCGAGTGGTATGCCCCTGCCGGCTCAGTCGCCGGGATCGTATGG
>JAICXR010000430.1 GCA_025980355.1 Chloroflexota bacterium
GCCCAGCCCGACCTGATCGAACATCGGGCGCGTCACGGTGGCGGTCACGATGCGGCCGCCTTGTAGCAGTTCGAGCGTGTTCAGGACCAGCCCCCAGAGCTTGACCGACGCGAAGCGGCGCACGCCGAGCAACTGGCCGACGATGCCAGGCCGGGCCCCCGCCGCCGTCAGCACGGCGGCGGCGCGGAACGTCTCCGCGGAGACGCTGGCGAAGCGGAAACTGCCGCTGTCGGTGACGAGACCGCACAACAGGCACTGCGCTGCGTCGGCAGTCATGGCATAGCCGTCGCCGTCCAGGAAGAGCGTCATCTGCTGGCAGCAGGCGGCGGTCTCCGGTTCGACGATATTAATAGCGCCGTAGCGCGTGTTGGTGGGGTGGTGGTCGAACTGCACGACGGTAACGCCATCCAGCAGCGGACGCAACTCCGGCGGCAGGCCCAGCCGTTCCTCATCGGCGGTGTCGAGGGCCAGCCAGACGTCGGGCCGGCCGAAGGCCCCGAGGCCCGACCAGGTTTGCACCAGACTGGCCTGGGGTAGCCGCTGGAACGTCCAGGGCACGGAGTCCGGGCTCACCGGCAGGACGCGCTTGCCGGCGGCCGCCAGCGTGAGCGCCGTGCCCAGGATCGAACCGATCGCATCGCCGTCCGGGTTGACGTGGCTGCTGATCAAGATGGATGACGCGGTACGGATGGCGGCAGCCGCCCCCTGCTTCGCCGCGATGAGGTCTGCTGCGCGCTCCGTCATTCAGTCGTTCGTTTCCTTCGCTGCCGGCAGTGTCGTCCCGGTCTCCTTCACCTGCTTGAGGAGCCGCAAGATGCGGTCGCCCCGCTCCAGGGAATCGTCGAGGTGAAAGGCGATGGTCGGAGTGTAGCGCAATTTGAGCGCCGAGCCGATCTCCCGCCGAAAGTATCCGCTCCCGTGCTGGAGGGCCGTCATGGTCGCCTGCCGCTCGTCCTCGCTGCCGTAGACGCTGACGTTGATGTGGGCATGGCGAAGGTCCGGCGACACCTGCACGTCGGTGACGGAGGCGAAGCCGACGCGCGGATCCTTGATCTGTCGAAGCAGCAAATCGCCAATCTCGCGGCGGATTTCGTCCGCGACCTGCTCCTGTCTTCGGGATGTCATCAGGGTACCTCCTCTGCTCGCTTCGCTCGGCTCCTAACGCACGCGCTCCTGGCCGAAGAATTCGAGGATGTCACCGATCTGGATGTCGCGCCAGCCTTCGAGGCCGATGCCGCACTCAAAGCCCTGGGCTACCTCGTTGACGCTGTCCTTGAAGCGCCGGAGAGAGGAGATCTTGCCTTCGAACTCCTTGACACCGCGCCGTTGCAGCCGGACCTGCGAGGTCTTGGTGACGAGCCCGTCCGTCACGAAGCAGCCCGCCACCACCTCATTGCGCGGCAGCTTGAAGACCTGGCGAACTTCGGCGTGGCCGGTGATGCGCTCTTCGTAGACCGGTTCCAGCATGCCGGAGACCGCTTTCTCCAGGTCGTCCAGCAGGGCGTAGATCACCTCGTAGAGGCGGATCTCCACACCGCTCTGGTCGGCGGCGCGCCGGGCGCCGGTATCGACTTTGACGTTAAAGCCGACAACGAGGGCCTTGGAAGCGAGGGCGAGCAGGATGTCCGACTCGGAGATGTTGCCGACGCCGCCGTGGATCACGTTCACGGCGACCTCGGCGTTCGCCAGGCCGGCGACCGACTGGCGGATCGCCTCCAGCGTGCCCTGCACGTCCGTCTTGATGACGACGTTGAACTCCTTGTTCTGGCTGGTGGCAGTCTCCTGAGTCGCCGTGTCCAGGCTGATCCGCCCGACGGTGCTCCCGCCCTGACCGGCGGCGGCCGCTCGGGTGGCAGCGACCTCTTCGGCGATGGTCCGGGCGATGCGCTCGTCCGGCACCACGCTAAACGTATCGCCGGCGTGGGGCAGCCCGGAGAGGCCGTGCACGGCGACCGGTGTGGCGGGGTCGGCCCGGCGCACCGGCTTGCCGCGGTCGTTCAGCATCGTGCGGATGCGACCGGAGACCGCACCGGCCACGATGACATCGCTCACCTTGAGCGTGCCATTCTGCACCAGCACGGTGGCCACCGGCCCGACCTGCTTGTCCAGCTTGGCCTCGATGATCGTGCCCTGGGCCGGTCGCTGCGGGTCCGCCTGCAGATCCTGCAACTGGGCGACGAGGAGGATCAGATCGAGCAGGTCGTCGATGCCGGTCTTCTGGCGGGCGGAGACGGCTTCGGAGGGGACGTCGCCGCCCCAGTCTTCCACCAGCACGCCGTTATCGGAGAGCTGTTGCTTGATGCGGTCGATGTTGGCGCCGGGCACATCGATTTTGTTGATGGCGACCACCATCGGCACCTTGGCGGCTTTCGCATGGTTGATCGCCTCGATCGTTTGGGGCTGGACCCCGTCGTCCGCGGCGACGACGATGACGGCAACATCCGTGACCTGCGCGCCGCGGGCCCGCATGGCGGTGAACGCCTCGTGGCCGGGGGTATCGAGAAAGGTGAGTTTCTCGCCGTTATGGTCTACCTGATAGGCGCCGATGTGCTGGGTGATGCCGCCCGCCTCGGCGTTGGCGACGTTGGCCTGGCGAATCGCGTCGAGCAGCGTCGTCTTTCCGTGGTCGACGTGCCCCATGACGGTGATCACGGGAGGCCGGGGCGCCAACTGGTCGCTGGCCTCCGTCTTCGCCGCCAATTCATCGAGGGTCTTCGAACCAGGTCCCGTGCTTTCGCCGTTCGCGACCGCCTCCGGCGCCTCGGCGACCTCGTAGCCCATGCCCTTGACGAGGCTCTCCGCGGTGTTGCGATCCAGCAACTGATTGATGTTGGCCATGACGCCGTGCTTGGTCATCAGTTCCTTGATCACGTTGACCGCCGTGTCGCCCATCAGATCGGCAAGCTCCTTGACGGTCATCTGGGCCGGCAACTGCACCGGCGCGTGCTGGGTCACGACCGCGGCCGCACTGCGCGGGCCGAGCGAGCGGCCGCCGCTGGAGCGCGAGCCGCCGCGGCCGCCGGACCGGTGTGCCCCGTACTGGGGGCGGTAGCTGCCGCCGCTGGAGGGCGACGACCCGCCGCGCGACGGCGCATAGCCGGGGCGTCCGCCGGTGGCGGTCCCACCCGGCGCGCCGCCCGGACGAGGAGACCCGGAATAGCCCGGGCGTGTCCCGTTATTGCCGGAAGGCGGA
>JAICXR010000283.1 GCA_025980355.1 Chloroflexota bacterium
GGCCGCCGTGCCGGGACGCGGGGAGTAGGCGGCCACGTGGACCACGTCGTAGCGGACGCGGGCCAGCAGGTCGAGCGTGTGCTGGAATTGCTCGTCCGTCTCGCCGCAGAACCCGACGATGAGGTCCGTGCTGACGCTGCAACCCGGCAGGGTCCCGCGAATGCGATCGACCAAGCGCTCGTAGTCGGCGACCTTGTAGGGCCGGCCCATGCGCCGCAACATGGCGTCGTCGCCATGCTGGACGGGCAGATGCATGTATTCGCAGACCTTCGGGACATCGCGCATGGCGACGATGAGCCGCTCGTCGATGTAGCGGGGATGGGAGGTCAAGAACCGGATGCGCTCCAGCCCCTGCACGTCGTTGAGCCGCTCCAACAGTGCCGCCAGGTCGCTCCGCTCGGGCAGGTCGTGCCCATAGGAATCGACGATCTGCCCGAGCAGGGTGACCTCCTTCGCCCCTTCGGCCACCACCTCCTCCACATGGTCGACGATCTCGGCCACCGGCCGGCTGCGTTCGCCGCCCCGCCGCGACGGCACGATGCAATAGGTGCAGTGCTCGTCGCAGCCGTAGATGATGGGGATGAAGCGCGCCACCTCCTTGCGCCGTCGTTCCTGGAGCGAGGACGGCCCCACGGGCAGCGACTCCGGCCCCATTTCAATCGGCACGGGCGGGAACGACGGGGGCACGGCCTGGTCCAACGGCCGGTCCAGGAGCGGCTGCAGGCGCTCCGGCGCCAGCGACGAGAAGAACATGTCCACCATCGGATAGCGGCGCTGCATCGCGGCGGCGTCCGGCACGACCATGCAACCGGTCATGGCCACCGCCAGGTTCGGTTGGCGCTTTTTCAGCCCGGCGAGCTGGCCGAGCTGCCCTTCTGTGCGCTCCTCCGCGCTTTGACGGACGGCGCAGGTGTTCAGGATGACCACGTCCGCGCTGCGCGCATCGCTCGCCTCGGCGCAGCCCGCGTGCTCCAGGTAGTTCTGAATCCGCTCGGAGTCGGCCTTGTTCATCTGGCAGCCGACCGTCCAGATGTAGTAGGCCGGACGACGTTGCTCCGCGACACTCATGGCCCGCCGGTCCTCCATTTCCGCGCCGGATCGAGCCGGCGGTATGCTGGGATATTGGACAGAAACTATACCTGCAAACCGGGCGTCAGCTACTCACTGCCGATGGTCATCCCCCAATGACGGCGCGGTGAGCAAGAGCCGGGCCACGTCCTCCATCAGGCGTTGCGGGGAGATCGGGCGGGGATGGACCGCATCGGCGCTCTCGGCGGCTTCGATATCGTTCCCTTCCTCTCCGGAGAGGATGATCGTGCGGATGCCGGAGAGCGCCGCGTTCCGGCGCAGGCGCTGGCTCAGCGCGGCGGCGGCGTCCTTCGGCAGCGGCAGATGGATCACCGCTAGGGCCGGGACCCGGCGAACGGCCTGGGCCACCGCGGCGTCGGCGGAGCGGCAGACGTCGACAGCGGCACCGGCGTCCTGCAGCAGCCCGGCGATCAGCGTCGCGATGCCGGCGTTGTCGTCGACGACGAGGATACGCCGACCGGACAGCGGCAGATCCTTCCGCATGTCCGGTTCATCGTGGCCGACAACGAGCGGGGGGCGGGGGGCGCTATCCCTTGGTCGCGCCGCCCGCCCGGAGCGCCGGTTAATGTTGCCCCTCTTCACCGACGGTCAACTGCTTCCCGCCCGGTTCGTGCCGGTGGGGGATCAAATGTCCCTCGCGCGTTTCCCATAGCAGGTCCGTATCCCGCGGCTCGCTGAAATCGCCGGCGGAAATCAGGAGGCCGTCATGGCGCTCCAGGACTTCCAGGACGTCCTCTTCGACCACCTGACGCGTCCCCTGGCGCACGAGGACGATGGCGTCGGCGTCCGGCAAGAGGCGCACCGACCAGCCGCGATCGGTGAGATCATCGAGGATGACGCCGGTGTCGTAGAAGCGCTGGGCGATCATCAGGCCCGCCCCGGCCAGCCGCCGCCCGTCAATCTCATCGGACTCTTCGAGCTCCAGTTCCTCTTCAATCGGGTAGAGTAAAGGCAACTCAAGCGTGAAGTAGGACAAACCGTCTCTCCCAATGATGATTAGCGTCAAAGCATACCACAGCCCAGCATGACGACACTGGCGGCGCTTCAGGCGCAACTTCGCCAAGCGGCGCGCGAACGTTTCCGGCGCGACATCACCCAGCCGCTGGTCTACGTGGCGCTCGGGGCCAGCGACGCCGCGGGCGTCGGCGCGAGTGATGCCGCCCGCAGCTACGTCGAACTGCTGGCGGCACGCCTCCGCGCGCATTACCGCCCGGACCGGGCCGTCACGGTCCGGAACCTCGCCGTCTCCGGCTACACCATCGCGGAGATCGACCGGGACGAGCTGCCCCAGGTTCCCGCCCTGGCTCCGGATATTGTCACGCTCTGGACCGGCGGCAACGACGTGATCCAAAGCGTCGATACGTCGGTGTTCCACGACGCGCTCGTGCACATCCTACGCGTCCTGCAGCAGACGGGGGCGGCCATCTTCGTCGGCACGGTGCCGGACCTTTCCCTGGTGCCGCTGATTCGCTCCTTCCCGGCCTGGGTCATGCCGTTGGGCGATCCGGTCGCCTACGCCCGCCGTCGTTCGCGCGATCTGGGCGACATCGTGCTGCGGGTGGCGCCCACCTACGGCGCGACGCTGGTGAACGTGCCGATGAGCCAGGTCCTGGCCGACCCGACGCTGGTCGCCGCCGACGGCTTCCATCCCTCCGACGCCGGACATACCCGGCTGGCCGATGCCTGGTGGGCGGAAGTGCGCAAACGGCTGGAGTAAGGGCCGGGAGACCCATTGCGCTTAGTACCATCAGGCCTGCCGCTGTAACGGGCCCGCGTCGCCGGCCAGAGCCGTCCACCCGCCAAAGGTATACTCCGCCCATGATCGCCTTGCTGGAACCGCCGACGATGGCGCCATCTGCCGATCGCCCCGTCCATCTGCCGGTGCTGCTGGTGGAGACGGTGGACGCGTTGGGGCCCCGCAGCGGCGTACGCTACGTCGACGCGACGGTCGGCGGCGCGGGGCATGCTGCCGCCATCTTGCAGGCCTCGGCTCCGGACGGCGAGCTGGTCGGGTTGGACCGCGATCCGACCACGCTGGTCTACGCGCAGGAACGCCTGACGGCGTTCCCGGGGCGGTCCACGCTGGTCCACGCGACGTTCGATACGTTGGCGGACGTGCTCGCGGCCCAGGGTTGGCCGGCCGTGAACGGCATCTTGCTTGATCTCGGCTTTTCCTCGCTGCAGCTCGGCGCGAGCGGACGCGGCCTCTCCTTCCAACGCGACGAGCCGTTGGACATGCGCCTGGACCGGACGGCGGACGTCCCGACCGCGGCGGACCTGATCGCCGCCGGTTCGGAGGCGGCGCTGGCCGATCTGCTCTACCGCTACGGGGAGGAGCCGGCCGCCCGGCGGATCGCCCGGGAGATCGTCGCCCGAAGGGCAACCAGCCCGCTGGGCACGACGGGGGAGCTGCACGCCGCCGTCTGGCGAGCGGTGGGGGGCCGGCGCGGCACCGCCATCGACCCGGCAACGCGAACCTTCCAGGCGCTGCGGATCGCCGTCAACGACGAGCTCGGTCAGCTGGAACGCGCGCTGCCGCAGGCCATCGGCTTGCTGAAGCCGGGGGGCCGGCTGGCCATCATCACCTTTCACTCCCTGGAGGACCGCATCGTCAAACAGGCGTTTGTCCGGGCGGCCGCCGGCTGCGTCTGCCCGCCTGGGCTGCCCGAGTGCCGTTGCGGGCACGTGGCGGAGGTCCGGCTCCTCTGGCGCAAGCCGCGCGTGGCCGGCCCCGAGGAAGTGGCGGCCAACCCGCGCGCGCGCAGCGCCAAGCTACGGGCGGTGGAGCGGCTGGGGCCGGGCGGCCGGTGAACGAGGGAGGACGAGGACGTGTCGGCCATGTCGCCAAGCACTAACCGGCGAGGACAACCCTTGCTGTCCGTCGCCGCCGCACCGGCACGCCGCCCGTGGCCGCGCTCCGGCGCCGCAGCGCCATCGCCCGTCGCCCCGGCGCGGTCGCCGGCGCCGCCGGCACACCGCCCCCTGCGCGCTAGGCGCGTGCGCCTGATCCGGCAGTCCGAGCCCTTCCTCTTGATGGCCGTTGCCTGTGCCTTGATCGCGCTCCTCGCCACCCTGTACCTCACGGAGGACAATAAGGCGGCCCTCATGACGTACCAGATCAACGACCTGCAGGACCAGCAGAGCACCCTATTGCGCACCCAGGGCGACCTGAAGCTCCAACTGGAGCAGATGGAATCCCTGCAGCGCATCCAGGCCGAGGCGGCCGCCCAGGGGATGGTGCCCGTGCAACCGACGTCGACCACCTACATCGACCTACCGCCGGCCGTCGACACCGTGGCGCCGCCGCCGGCGCTGGCCCAGGCCCGGCCGTGAACGCGGGCGCCAACTTTGCCGCCAACCCGGCTGCCGATGAACTGAGCGGACGGCGTGTGACGGTCCTCGGCCTCGGGCGGCGCGAGGGAGTGTCGCTCGTGCGCTTCCTCACCGCGATAGGCGCTGAGGTGCTGGTCAGCGATCGGCTGGCGGCACCCCAACTGGCGGAGAGTCTCGCCGCCATCGCCGGCCTGCCCGTCCAATTGGACCTCGGCGGCCACGACGCGGACCGCATCCTGACCTGGAGCCAGGTGATCTGCGTCAGCCCGGTCATTCCCCGCAGCCTGCCGCTGCTGCAAGAGGCGCAGCGGCGGGACATCCGCCTGACCAGTGAAGTCGAGCTATTCTTCCAACGCTGCCCGGCGCCGATCATTGGCATCACCGGCAGCGCCGGCAAGACGACGACCACGACGATGATCGGCCGGATGCTGGAGTGCTCCGGGCGGTCGGCGGTGGTGGGCGGGAACATCGGCTGGCCCTTGCTGGGAACGCTGCCCCAATTGACCGCCGACCAGACGGTGGTGATGGAGCTCTCCAGCTTTCAACTGCAGCCAATGCAGCAAAGCCCGCATGGCGCGGTGGTGACCAATCTGACGCCCAATCACCTCGATCGCCATGGCAGCATGGAGGAGTATGCCGAGGCCAAGCGCCAGGTCGTCAAGCA
>JAICXR010000367.1 GCA_025980355.1 Chloroflexota bacterium
CACCCCGGGACGAAGAAGGTCGCCGGGATCTGTTCTCGCCGCAGCAGCGCCAGGAGCCGCGGCAGGCCACGCTTCGGGCCGTACTGGCCGCGGGAGAGCGTCACCGGACGCCCGGCATCCGCCGGGTCACGCGCCAGGATCGCCGACTCGGCGTCCAGGTCGAAGGTGAGCAGGATCGGAAAAGCGACTCCGGCCAACGTCGTTGCTCCTTTCCGTCTGCTCCGGCAGACGACGCCCCAGGCATTGTACCGATGCGACGGATCGCGCGCTTGGCGATGCCGTCGCCGGATGCTCCTACATGGTTGCTCCCTCTTCAGTTATGCGGTATGCTGGCGGCCACTTTACTGAGGGTCATGCCGCCGATGATCCCCGCCGTCCCTGTTGCCCCCGCCTCCGATCTGACGGGACGCTTCCCGCTGCTGGCGCCGCTGGCCGACCGTAACTTCGCCGTGTTCTGGGCCGGACGGACGATCTCCCTCTCCGGCGACCAATTCCAGACGGTCGCGCTGGCCGTGACCGCGCTGGACCTCACCCGCAGCGCCTCGGGCCTCGGCACCGTCCTGATGGTACAGGCGGTGCCCCGCGCCCTCTTGATGCTCTTCGGCGGCACCGCCACCGACCGTTTCCGCCCGCGCACGGTGATGCTGGTGTCGGACCTGCTGCAGTCGCTGGTGGTGGGGGCGTTGGCGCTGCTGGCTTTCAGCGGCGCCTTGCAGTTCTGGCACCTCCTGGTCTACGCCGCGCTCTCCGGCACGGTCTACGCCTTTTTCCTGCCGGCATCCAATACCATCGTCCCGGAACTGGTGCCGCGCGAACAGGTGAACGCGGCCAACGCCCTGACGACGACCGCCCTCAACCTCGGGCTGTTCCTGGTGCCGCCGGTGGCCGGGCTTACGGTAGCAGCGGTCGGTCCCGCCCTGGCCTTCGCCGTGAATGCCTTTGCCTTGCTCGGTTCCGTCGTCACGCTCTGGCGCATCCGCCTGGCGCCCCGCCCGGCACACTCGGTCCGCGCCGGTAGCGCCTTGCGCCAGGTGGCGGTGAGTCTAGCGGCGGCCCGCAAGGACCTGCCGATCTGGCTGACCCTGATCATGGCGGTGGTGTACTGCTTCGGCTTTCAGGGAGCGACCTTTGTGGGCCTGCCGGCCCTGGCGAAACTCTCGCTCAGCACCGGCGATGCCGGCGTCGGCTTCCTGCTCGGCGCGCGGGGCATCGGCGCCCTGATCGGCGGCATCATTGTCGGCAGCGTGGCCATTCGCCGCCCCGGTCTGGTGGGCAGCCTGGTCATCCTCGGCTTGAGCGCCGCCCTCTTCAGCGCCGCCTTCGCGCCGGCGATGGCGCTGGCGGTCCCCTCGTTCGCCCTCGCGGGCGCTTTCGGGGCGGCGGTGGGCGTGATCTACTTCACCCTCGTCCAGACACGAGCCCCGGTGGAGCACCGGGGCGGCATCATGGCCCTGCTGTCGCTGGCGATCTTTGGCCTCTCGCCGCTCGCCTACGGACTGGCCGGGATGGTGGGCGCGGCGCTGAGCCCGCGCGGCATCCTCGCCTTCGGCGCCCTCTGCATCGGCCTCTCCGGCCTCCTCGGCCTCGCCTTTCGCAAGATGCGCCAGGCGACCTGAAGCGAGCGTGCTGCCGCTAGCTCCGCCCATTCACCGCAGACAACGTCGCTCCGCCAAATGGACCGCGACCAGCCGCGGTCGTCAGGTGAGGGCCTGTTGCCAGCGGTCGATCGAGCGGACGATGTGGAGCGCCCGTTCCACGTCGGCCGCCATGCCGGCGGCATGGTCGCGCGCGGCCTGCACGTCGTCCAGTGACGCCACCCAGCCCCCGATCCCCCACAACGGCTGGCGCGCCATTGCCCACGGCAGCGCCGCCCGTTCCAGCGTCGTGAGGGGATGGTCGAGCCCGCTCGCATAGGCGTCCACCAGGCGTCGCAGCCGAACGAGACGGCGCTCATCCGCTTCGTCATGCCCGAAGCTAGCGTCGGCAAAGTACAAGGTCAGCGCCAGATCGTCGATGCGCGCCCGCTCGCCCATGAAGTCGAGGTCCGCCACCAGCACGACGCGCTCAGCGCGGAACAGGACGTTGTTATCCCAGAAATCCCCGTGCACGAGCTGACGGGGCAGCGCCTCGAAGAAGGGGCGCTCGCCGGCGCTCACCAGCTCCGCCAACTCGTCGGCCTTGCTCGCCAGGCGCTCCTCGGCCGGCGTCGGCTGCCAGCCGCGGATCCGTGTGGTGCCCCGCGTGGTCGCCGGTTGGGCCTGGGCCGGCTCTAGGTGGTTGGCGAACATCGGTGTCCGGCCTTCGGCCGAGACCTCAACGGCGTGCAGGAGTGCGTGGATCCGTCCGAGCAGCGGTAGGCCCCGCTCGAGGCGGTCCCAGGAGTCCATCTTGCCATCGTGGTCGACGAACCGCTCCACCTCGAGCAGCCGGCCGCCAACGCTCGCCCACGCCTGACCATCGCGGGTGGGCACCACCTGCGGACACGGGACGCCGCCGCGGTCGAGCGCCCGGCGGATCTGGTGGATAGCGGCAAGCCGGCCTGCCGTCACGTATGGTCGGTAGACTCGGACGACATAGCGAGTCTGATCGTCGGCGACCAGCAGGTTGAGGCTGGACGAGCCACCAAGATCCCGGACCCGACTCCGCGTGATGCCGTAGCGCTCTCGCAGCACCGCCAGCAGCGCGGGCGTCGGCGTTGCCCGAAGCCCACGCTGCCCGCTACCGGCATTATCCACAACCCACGTTGCCCCCGCTGGCGCGTACGCGCTCCTGCTCTTGCCCGCCAACCGGCCGACGACAGGCAGTTCGTTCACTATTCACGGAGAGCCAGCTGGGCCGCTCAGCCCGTCCCTTCGCGGCGCACGCGCCGGATCACGCCGCCCCGGCGGTTGAACAGCGGTGTCGCGGGGGCACGATCGGCCGGCCCCGCCACCGGCGCGCCGGCGACGGGAACCGGCAACGCTGCCGGCGCTGTGGCGACGGCCGGTCGATTGGCCACACCATCGGCGCTGGCTGCGATGAATCGCACCAGCAACGGGCGCCCGGTAACGGCGCTTAACTCGGTGGTGATCGGGTCGCGCAGGTGGCGCTCGATCCAGCGTTGGGCGAGCGCGTGCGGCACGGCGACAACGGCGGTGTCCGCGCTGATCTCCTGGAGACGGGTCGGCGCCAGCCAGGTGCGGTGGCTCACGACGCCGATCGTGACGGCGAGCCGGGCCAGCACTTCTTGCCAGACCGCTTCGGCCGATTGCTTGGTCGCCACCACCGGCTCGTCGTACACCACGTCCCGTGTGCTGGTCCGCGTCGTCCGAGCTACTTTCCCGGTTGGGCCATCTTCCCCTTGTTGAACTGTTGGTTGTACGACTGTTGGTTGTGGGTGTACTGAGGTACCCGGGGCTGTTGACGGAAGGTGACCGGCCCGGGGCGGCTTTTCCCCTCCCCCGGGGTACATTTCGTTCCCCCCCTGGTGTCGATTGGTTTCCGGGGTATTGGCCGGCTGGCCGCGGAAGCGTAGGGCGAACGTCGTGGGCAGGTTGCCCTTCTCCGGGCTGCTCCGGCGCTGGCAGAGGATCACCCCTTTCCCTTCCAGGCCCTGGATGGCGGCGACGGCCGTCTTGCGGGCCAGCCCGGTCCCTTCGTCCAGCACGCTGCCGTCGCGACGGGTGATGCCGTTGCAGATCTGGTCCAGACTGATGGAGTCGCTTTCCTTCTTAAAGCCGAAGGTGCGGCGGACAACGTAGGCCAGGACCTTAAATTCTGCGCCGCTGAGGTGGGGCATGACGCGGTCGATCAGCACGTCGGGGAAGATGGTGCCGTTCGGGCTCTCCACCCCTTCGAAGAAGAAGCCATCGTGGCTACTGGCGGGGTGGTCGGCCCCTCCCACTGGTACGGCAGGCGGCGCTTCGTCGATGACCGTGCGCGGACG
>JAICXR010000086.1 GCA_025980355.1 Chloroflexota bacterium
ACCCACTGGGAGCAGGATTCGCACCCCGATCACGTGCTCGCCAACGCCGCGACGCGGGCCGCCGTCGTCGCCGCCTCCGGTCTGAGCAAAGGGCTCGATCTGCTGCTCGCCTGCGATACCTATCTGAGTAGCGGGCGGGACGGCATGTTCACGCCCGACCTGTATGTCGACGTCAGCGCGACGTGGGAGACGAAGCTTGCGGCGATCCGCAAGCACGGCAGCCAGGACCCCGAACAGTACATTCAGACGATCGAACGGCAATGCTGGTTGCATGGCGCGCGCGCCAAGGTGCGGTACGCTGAAGGATTCCGTCGCATCCCGGTGTACGGTCGCCTCGGAGGGGCGCTACGCCGGCTTGGCGGGACGTAGTCGCCTGCCAGGGAGAAAGAGGACCGGTTCTATGACCAAGCGGGTCGCCATGCTCAGCGTTCACACCTGTCCGCTCGCCGGACTCGGCGGACGTGACACCGGCGGGATGAATGTCTACGTGCGCCAGTTGGCGCGCGAGTTGGCGCGCCGCCACTTCGCCGTCGACGTTTTCACCCGGCAACGCTTTGCCGGCGGGCCGCGTATCGTCGAGGACGGCCCCGGCGTGCGCGTCATCCACCTCGACGCCGGCCCGCCCGGGCCGATGGATAAGGAAACGATCTACGAGCACCTGCCGGAGTTCGCGGCGAACGTGGAGGAGTTCCGGCTGTCGGAACAGCTCTGCTACGATCGCCTCCACGCCCACTACTGGCTGTCGGGCCTGGTCGCGGCCGACCTGCGACGACGCTGGAACGTGCCGAGCCTCGTCATGTTCCATACCCTGGCCCGGATCAAGAACCTGCACGTCGGCGAGGGGGAGACCCCCGACAGCGAGCTACGCGCCCAGGGCGAACAGCGCGCTATGGATATGGCGGATTGCATCATCGCCGCCAACGCCGTGGAGCGCCAACAGATGTTGGCCCAGTACCGCGTCGATCCGCGCAAGATATCCATCGCGCCGCTCGGGGTCGACACGAGCATTTTCAAGCCGCAGGACCGCGCCAAGGCCCGGGAACAGCTCGGTCTGGACGGTAAGCAACTGGTGTTCAGCGTCGGCCGGATCGAACCGCTCAAGGGCATGGAGACATTGGTTCGGGCTGCCGGGCTGCTGGTGAAGGAGGACCCGCGCCGGCGGGAGCGCCTGCGCGTCCTCATCGGCGGTGGCCACGTGGACGATGACGATCCTGGCGGCGGCACGGAGTTGGGCCGCCTGGAGAAGCTGATCGATTGCCTTGACGTTTCGGACGTGGTGCATCTGCTCGGCGCGCTGCCCCAGCCCGAACTGCCACGTTACTATTCCGCCGCCGATTGCGTCGTCGTGCCGTCGCATTACGAGTCCTTCGGCCTGGTGGCGGTGGAGGCGATGGCCTGCGGCACGCCGGTGGTGGCGTCGCGCGTCGGCGGCTTGAGCCTGACCGTCAAGGACGGGGAGACCGGCTACCTCGTGCCGGCGCGTGACGCCGGCGCCTTCGCCGAGCGCATCGGGCGTCTGTTGCAGTCGCCGGCACTCGTCGCGCGCATGGGCAGCACGGCGACGCTCGCCGGTCGCGCCTATAGCTGGCGGGCCGTCGCCGATCGCATCGTCAACCTCTACGGCCAGTTCGGCAAGATCTGCCCCCAGCCGGCGCCGGTCGCGGTAGAGACGCGCCGGTACGCCACGTCGTGCAGCTGCTGACGAAGCGGCGCCCCGGATGACGACTCGCACCCGCCTTGACCTGCTCGTCGCGCAACGCGGCCTCGCCGAGAGTCGGGAGCGGGCCCAGGCCCTGATTATGGCCGGCAGCATCACGGTGGGCGGGAAGCGGGTCGACAAGCCCGGAACGGCGATCGCCGACGACGCCGAGGTGGCATTATGCGGTCCGGACCTCCCGTACGTCAGCCGCGGCGGCCTGAAACTGGAACACGCACTCGACACGTTCGGCCTGGACGTTCGTGGTCAGGTCGCCGTCGACATCGGGTCGTCGACGGGTGGATTCACGGACTGCCTCCTGCAACGAGGGGCGGTGCGCGTCTACGCCGTCGATGCCGGACGCGGCCAGTTGCACGCCACGCTGCGCGCCGATCCGCGCGTCGTCGTGATGGAGGAGACGAACGCTCGTTACGTCACGACGTTGCCGGAGCAGCCGACGATCGCCACCTTCGACGTGTCGTTCATCTCCCTGCTCAAGGTCATACCCGCCGTGACGGCCCTGCTCGCCCCGCCTGCGATGCTGGTGGCCCTGATCAAGCCGCAGTTCGAGGCCGGCGCGGCCATGGTCGGCAAGGGCGGCGTCGTCCGCCGACCGGAAGTGCGGCGGAAGGTCGTGTCCCAGGTGTTGAGCGGCATGGCGGCGCTCAGCGCGCCGCCGCGCGGCCTGACCGTCTCGCCGCTGCGCGGACCGGCCGGCAATGTCGAATACCTGGTCTATGCTACACTGGGCGCGGCGACAGAACCAGCCGGACTCGATACGCTGGTCGCGGCCGTATCCTGGACCTGAATGACCGCCGACTGGGACAACATGATGAAGCAGCCGGCAATCGAACGGGTCGGCCTCCTGTACCAAACGAAACGAGAAGCGCCGGCGGACCTCGCCGCCGTGATCGAACGCTATTTGAGCGAACGCAAGGTTGCCGCCTTCCGCGCCCCGCTGGGCGAGGAGGAGGAGCTGCTCGGCCACGCCCCCGATGTCCTGGTGACCCTGGGCGGCGACGGGAGCATGCTGCGCGCCGCGCGCTACGGCGCCCCGGCGGCGATTCCGATCGTCGGCATCAACTTTGGTCGGCTGGGCTTTCTCACCGAGTGTTCGCCGGCGAATTGGCAGCCGACGCTTGATCGTATCCTGGCCGGACAGTTTCGGCACGAACGGCGCGCCATGCTCAGCGTGCGCCTGGAGGTCGACGGGACGCGGGGCCACGAGTTCCTTGCCGTCAACGACGTCGCCCTTACGCGGGGCGACCAGCCCCGCGCCATCCGGGTGCAGCTCGCCGTGGCGGAGGCCGCACTCGGCGAGATCGTCGCCGACGGCATCGTCTGCGCCACCGCCACCGGTTCCACCGGCTACAGCCTCTCCAACGGCGGCCCGATCCTCCCGCCGGAGTACCGCGGCTTTGTCGTCACCGCCGTTGCCCCCCACCTGTCCTGGTTCCGGCCGCTGCTCCTCGGGGCGACCGACGAGGTGCAGCTACGGGCCAGCGGGACGGGCGGCGTGATCCTGACCGTCGACGGTCAGGTCGACGTCCCGATGCAACCGGACCAGCATGTCCACGTCTGCGTCGCCGGCCCGATCGTCACCTTCGCCCGGACGCGGGCGCCGCAGCAGTTCTATGCCAGCCTGCCGACACGCCTGCAGACGCGGTCGTGAATGCGAAGCGAGTGGGCAATGCTCGATGAACTCGACATCCGCAACTTCGCCATCATCGACCATGTCCACCTGCAGTTCCAGGCCGGCCTGACCGTCCTGACCGGTGAGACCGGCGCCGGCAAGTCGATCATCATCGACGCGCTCGGCATTCTCCTTGGCGGGCGGGCGGGCGTGGATCTGATCCGAGAGGGCGAAGCGCAGGCGCGGGTCGAGGGAGTCTTCCTGATCCCCGACGACGCAATGCTCTGCGCGACGCTGGCGGAATATGGCCTCGACGGTGAAGATGGGGCGCTGATTCTGGCCCGGGAACTCTCCCGGACCGGGCGGAGCACGGCCCGCGTCAACGGCCGCGCCGTCCCACTGTCGGTAGTGCAACGGGTCAGCGAGCGGCTGGTGGACATCCACGGGCAGACCGAACATCTGGCGCTGCTGCGGGCGGCCGACCAGTTGGAGATCCTGGATCGCTACGCCGGTCTGGGCGCCCGTCGGGAGCAGATGGCAGCATTGGTGCGCAAACTGCGCGACGTGCGCACGGCGATCGCCCGGCTCTCCGGCGATGAACGGGAAGCGGCGCGGCGGCTGGACCTGCTGCGCTTCCAGGTGGAGGAGATCGACCGCGCCGCGCTGTCCGTTGAAGAAGAGGCCGCCTTGACGGCGGAGGTCCGGGTGCTGGCCGGCGCGGAGAAGCTCCGTCAGCTGGCCGGCCAATTGCACGCCGTCCTGGCCGGCGGCGATGACACCACCTCGGCGGAGGACGTCCTCGGCAACGCCGTCCATCTTGCCGCCGAAATCGCCCGCATCGATTCGACCCAGGAGGAAAACGTCAGCGGCTTGACGGCGGCGCTCGGCGATGTCCAGGAGATCGCCCGGGCGGTCCGGCGCTACGCCGACGCCCTGGAGGACGATCCGCAACGGCTGGCGACGCTCCAGGAGCGTCAGGAATTGATTCGCACCTTGAAGCGGAAGTACGGCGCATCCGTGGAGGAGGTCCTGGCCTTCCGCGCCGAGGCGGCCCGGGAAGCGGCGGCGATCAGTCACAGCGACGAGCGCCGCGCCGAACTGGCGGACGAGGAGGCGCGGGTCGCGCGAGAGGCCGCCGCACTGGCGGACGAGCTGAGCGCCGCGCGCCGCCAGGCGGCGCTGCATCTGGCCGAACGGGTGCAACGAGAACTGGCCAGCCTGAACATGGGCGGCGCCGCCTTCCAGGTCCGGCTCAGCCGGCGCCACGATCCCAACGGGTTGGCGGTCGAGCCGGCCCCGGACATGCCCGCCTCACCGGCGCAGAACGACACGGAGACCCGGCCCCCACCCTACGCCTTCGACCTCACCGGTGTCGACCAGGTCGAATTCCTGGTGGCGCCGAATGTCGGGGAGTCGCCAAAGCCGGTAGCCCGGATTGCCTCCGGTGGCGAAACATCACGGATCATGTTGGCATTGAAGTCGGCGCTCTCGGAGGCGGATCGGACGGCGACGCTAGTGTTTGACGAGGTGGACGTCGGCGTGGGCGGGCGCAGCGGGCGGGTCATCGGCGAAAAGCTCTGGCAGCTCGCCAAGCACCACCAGGTGCTCTGCATCACCCACCTCCCCCAGGTCGCCGTCTTCGGCGACCACCATCAGAAGATCAGGAAAGTCGTCCAGGGGGGCCGGACGTCAACGGCCGTCGATCCTTTGGCCGATCTGGAGCGCGTCGAAGAACTGGCGCAGATGGTTGGGGGACTGGCGGTGAGCACGACGACCCGGCGGGCGGCGCAGGACCTGCTGACCCAGGCGGAGCAATGGAAGGCGACGGCCGGCAATGCTTGATCCCGTCTGGGCGCCGCACCACGCCAACGCGCCACAACGGATCTTCGACGCGCTGCCGGACGTCCCGCCGCTCGTGGTGCATCTGGCCGCCTGGCGGTTGCGCGCGCTCGCGACCCCGGCGGTGGCCCTGGCCGGCGGCGCCGACGACTGGCCCGACGTGGCGGCCATCCACGATTTCTTGTTCCCGTCACCGACGGCCCCGCTGCCCGCCTGCCGGCTGCCCCGCCTGGCGGAGGCGGCCGCTCGCCTCGCGCTGGCCGTGCAACGGCGGGAGACGATCGGCATCCATGGCGATTACGATGTCGACGGCGTCACCTCGACGGCGTTGCTGGCCACCTGGCTGCGCGGGTTGGGGCTAGCGGTGGAGATTGTGCTGCCCAACCGCGGCGATGGCTACGGCCTGAGCAATGGGGCGCTGGAGTCCCTGGCGGCGCGCGGCTGCCGCCTTGTCGTCGCCGTCGATTGCGGCATCACCGCGCTGACGGAGGCGGCCCGGGCGCGCGAGCTGGGCCTCGACCTGATCGTGCTGGACCACCACGTGCCCGGTCCGGAGCTCCCGGAGGTGGCGTTCCTGATCGCCTCCAGGCTGCCGGAGGCCGATGTCGCCGAACACTGCCTGGCCGCCGTCGGCCTGGCGTTCCGACTGTGCGAAGCGATGGTCCATGCCGGCGTGGGCGAGGAGCGCGACCTTACCCGGCTGCTCGACCTGGTCGCGCTGGGCACGATCGCCGACGTCTGCCCGCTGACCGGCCAGAATCGTCCCCTCGTCAGGCTGGGGCTCGTCGCGCTCCGCGCCGGCGGGCGGCCCGGCGTCGCCGCCCTGGCCTCGTCCGCCCGTCTCCAGCAAGCACACCTGAGCGCCGATGACGTCGCCTTCCGCCTTGGTCCCCGTCTCAACGCCGCCGGCCGGCTCGGCGATCCGCGCCTGGCCTTCGACCTCCTGGTGACGGACGATACGGCCCGGGCAGCCATCCTTGCCGGCGAGCTGGAACGCCTCAACCGCGAACGCCAGCGCCTGACGGAAGCGGCACTCGCCGCCGCCATGCAGCAACTCGGCAGCGTCAATGGCGCTCCGAAGCTCCTGATTGCCACCGGCACGGATTGGCCGTTGGGCATCGTCGGCCTGGTCGCGGGCAAGTTGGCGGAGCGCTATCATCGGCCGGCGGTCGCCTTGGCGACGACGGCGACCGGCTACGCCGGCTCGGCCCGCTCGGTTGACGGCTTCGACATGGCCGCCGCCCTTCTCGGTTGCCGCGATCTGCTCATCCGCGGCGGTGGCCACGCCCGTGCCGTCGGGCTGACACTGGAGGCCGCGGCCCTGGCGCCGCTCCGGCTCCGCCTGCAGCAGTTGGCGGAGGAACAGATCGGCGCCGAGCAACTGCGGCCGCGGCTCGCGGTGGAGGCAAAGGTGCGCCTGAAAACGCTCACGCCCGAGCTGCTCCGCGCCCTTGATCACCTCGGCCCCTTTGGCGAAGGCAACCGGCCGCCATTGCTCCAGGCCGATCGTGTCGGCGTCGCCGGGGCAAGCCGGGTCGGGAAGGAGCGTCAGCACGTCCAGCTTCGCCTCCGCCAAGGGACCACGATGTGCAAAGCCGTGCAGTTCGACATCGACCCGGCGACCCTTCCGGCGGTCGGCACGCACGTGGACGTGCTGTTCGTCCCGCAGCTCGACCTGTACGACGGCGCGGAACGCGTAGAGCTGCGAGTCGTGGCGATGCGACCGGCGTCGTAGGGGCGGCCCCCCGTGGCCGCCCTGCTCACGCGGCCGCCCTGCTCGCTTGGCCGCCACCTGGGCTGTGGCGGCCACCGGACCAGGGCAGGCACGGGGACCTGCCCCTACGGCGCCAACCCGAAGACCTCGTCCGCCTTGTCGGCCACCAGGCGTCCGATGGCGAGGGAGGAGGTCGCTGCGGGCGAAGGGGCGTTGCGGACGTGGATGATGCGGCCGTCCTGGACGTTCACCACGAAGTCGTCCACCAGGCGACCGGCGGCGTCCAGGGCCTGCGCGCGCACGCCCGATGGCCCCGGGAGCAGGTCGGCGATGGAGAGCGCCGGGATATAGCGCTGCAATGATCGCAGGAAGGCCCGCTTGCTGAAATCGCGCTGCAGTTCGCTGAGGCCGGTGCGCCAGTACTTCCCCGCCATTCGCCGAAAGCCGGAGTAGGCGAGCGCCTCTGCCAGGTCGCCCGGGCTGGTCTGGAGACGCCGGTAGCCTTCGCGGGCGAAGGCCAGGACCGCGTTCGGACCGAGCCATACCGCACCATCCTCCGTGCGGCGGGTGAAATGCACCCCCAGGAAGGGGAAGGCCGGGTCCGGCACGGGATAGATGAGGTTGCGGGACAGGTAGCGCCGCTCCGGTCGCAACAGCCAGTAGTCGCCCCGGAAGGGTACGATCCGCGGCGTGGGCGGGGCGCCGCTGAGGCGCGCTACGCGGTCGGCGTGGAGCCCGGCACAGGCGAGCAGGAAACGCGCTCGGACGTCACCGCCGGCCGTCTGCACGACGACGCCGCCGGCCTCTTGCCGGATGGCGTGCACACCGGAGCTGGTGCGTAGCTCAGCGCCGGACCGCTGTAGATCGGCGGCGTATGAGGCGGCGACGCGGGAATAGTTGACGATGCCGGTCGACGGCACCCAGAGCGCGCGCAGGCCGACGCAATACGGCTCGATCTCGCGCAGGCGGTCGGGCCCGATCAGTTCCAGACCTTCCACGCCGTTGGCGATGCCGCGCCGGTGCAGCTCGGCCAGACGGGGCAGTTCGGACCTGTCCGCGGCGACAATCACCTTCCCGCATCGCTCCGCCTGGATGCCGTTCGCCGCGCAGTAGGCGTAGAGGTCGCGCGAGCCCTGGACGCAGAGCCGGGCCTTGAGCGATCCCGGGGCGTAGTAGACGCCGGAATGGATTACCCCGCTGTTATGTCCGGTCTGATGGGCGCCGATTGCCGGCTCTTTCTCCAGTATCGCGACGCGAAGGCGCGGATGGCGTAAGAGCAGCTCTCTGGCACTCGCCAGGCCGATGATCCCCGCGCCGATCACCGCCAGGTCATATCTCGCCATCGCTCGCTTCACCCCTCCGCTCCATCGGCGAACAGTGTAGGGGATAACGTGAGGCGACCTGGCCGTGATGGCGATCGGCCGCCAGGTCGCTTCGTCGCTCCGTGCGCCTCCCGCCGTCAGGGGGAGTACCAGCAGGGGATGGGCAGGCGCCGCATCGGCAGGTACCGTGGTGTAGGCAATAACGGTAGGAGGCGACACGATCAGCGCGCGACCAGGTACCGGCGCGGAGGCGGTGCTCTTCCGCAAGGTAGGGCAGCCCTGGCCGCGCGTGGCCTACAGCGGCAAGCACGTCTTCGTCAGCGGTCTGCTGTGCCCGCGTTGTGGCGCAGCGCTGCACGCCCTGGTGCCCCGTTCGGCCGAAAACATCGTCAACAAAAACAACCTTGAGGAACTGCTGCGCGCCGGGACGAACTGTCGCCACGAATGAAGCCGGGCAGGGCCGCGACGCCGAGCGGCCCTCACAGCCCCAACATCATCCACTCCAGGGCCAGTCGCGGTTGCACGTTCGCATCCAGGAGACGCGAGGCGCGGGCGATCCGCGCCAGTTGCGCCCCGAGCACTGCAATGCCCCGATCGCGGAGCACGTGCGCTGCCGGCGTCTGCAAGGCCGGGAGAGGCGCCTGCTCCGTCCCCGCTCGACCCGCATCCTGCGCTGCGGCCAGTTGGAGCAGTTGGTGCCAGATCAGGGCCGCCAGGTCGAGGGCCGCCCGTGCCGCCGGGAAGTTGCGCCCCCAGACGGCCGCCTGATCGAGCCGCGTTACCGTGTCGGCGGACGCCATCTCCAGCCATAACGCCACCTGAGCGTCCAGCTGGGTGTGACCCCCGCCGGCCGCCAGGCGCTGGGCGAGGCCGGGTCGCCCGGTGGCGAGCGCCGCGTAGACCGTCGCGTCCTCGGCCGGTACGGCGTGCGCCGACTGCAACCAGGCGCTGATCTGGGGCGTGGGTACGGGGCCGAGGCGCACCACCTGGCAGCGGGAAGCGATCGGCGGCGGCAACGCTTCGACGGCCGGGGCGCGGAGCAGCAGCACGGAGCGCGAGGCCGGTTCCTCGAACAGTTTGAGCAGCGCCGATGCGGCGGCATCCTGCACCGTGCTGCCATCCAGCGTGGCGACGCGATAGGCGGCCTGGCTGGGCCGCGTCGCCATCACCCGGATCAAGTCCCGCACGCGCTCGATGCGCAGCGCCCGGCGGGGACGCTCACTGGCGCCGGCTTTCCAGAGGGCGCTGAACTCCGGCGCCTCGTCGACCTCGCCTTCGATCTGTTCGACGTCGGGATGGCCGGCGCCGAGGAGCATCCGGCATTCGGGGCAGAGGTCGCAGGGACGCGGGTCGCCCGTGCAGACCAGGGCGCGGGCGAAGTCGAGCGCCAATGTCGTCTTGCCGCAGTTGGCCGGCCCAGTCAACAAATAGGCGTGGGCGACCCGGCCGACGTCCAGGCTGCGGGCCAGGAAGCGACGCGCCGCTTCCTGGCCAATCGTCCGCCAGGGCATGCTTCTACTCGCTCCGTCCAACTGGCTCACGCGGCTCTTAACGCTCTTAACGCCCGCGTATTGCGCCGCCATGGCATGCTACCAACTGTGCGACGGATCCTCGTCATCCGGGGTGGGGCGCTCGGTGACGGCCTCCTGACGTTGCCGGC
>JAICXR010000015.1 GCA_025980355.1 Chloroflexota bacterium
CAGGCCGACGGCGTCCAGCAACTCCGTCGCCCAGGCGCGTCGCTTGCGCGGGGACGTGCCGTGGATGACCATCGGCACCTCCACGTTCTGGAGCGCCGTGAGGTAGGGGATCAGGTTGCGAGAGGTCTGTTGCCAGACGAAGCCGACCACCTCGCGCTTGTACTTGACGAGGGTACGTTCCGGCATCTTGAGCAGGTTGTACCCGGCGACGGTGGCCGTACCGGCGGAGGGCCGGTCCAGACCGCCGAGGACGTTGAGCAGCGTCGTCTTGCCGGAGCCGGAGTTGCCGATGATCGCCATCATCTCGCCGCGCTGCACCGTGAGGTCGAGACCCTGCAAAGCCAGGGCCTCCAGGTCCTGGACCTTGAAGATCTTGACGAGGTTCTCGCAGGCGACGAGCGGTTCCGCGGTTGGGACGTGGAATTCCATGTTAGCCGGACTCCTCACCGAGCTTCGTCGCTTCGTGAATCTTCATGCGGAGCAGCATCGTCACCATCACCGGCATGGCCAGCGCCAACATGACGGCCAGCACGACGTAGAGCTTGAAGATCTGATCCCAGGGCGTGTGGACCAGGAACGCGGGCACATTGGCGTGGGCATCGAGGTCGATGTGCATGAAGGGGATGAAGAGGGAACTGGCGTACCGGCCGATGGTGGTGCCCACGGCCACACCGAGCACGAGCAGGAAGAGCTGCTCGAAGCCGAGCAGCGACACCAGCCCCCAGACCGACAGGCCGATGGCGCGCATGATGCCCAACTGTTGCAAGCGACGCTGATAGCTCAGGAAGGAATAGAGCAGGAAACCCATCACGGTGAGCAACGCCGCGACCAGGAAGCCGACCGTCAGGATGCCGAAGAGGCCCGTGGAGTTGGGCAAGCTGCGTTCGGCAAAGATCTGGGAGACCGCGTCGCTGGTCTCGTAGATCGGGTTTTCCGGGAGGTTGGCCAGTTCGTTGCGCACCACGGTGGGCGAGGAGTTCGGCGTCAGGCGCATGAGGACCGTCCAGGGCTGCTGCCCGGTGACGCCGAGGATATAGTCGAGGTTCACCAGGAAGAAGTCGCCGTCTTGCGGATAGACGGTGGGGAAGGCGTTCACGCTGCCCCGCAGCACCAGGGGAATCGTCTGGAGCGTGCCGCTACTGGCGTCGCCGGTCTGCAGTAGGATCGTGTCGCCGATCTTCAGCCGGTTCTTGGAGAGGTAGGAGTTGCTGGCCAGGACGGCGTCATCCTCGCCTTCCAGGGCGGACATGATGTCAGATTCCGTCGCCGGGGCGTTGAGGTCGGAGCGGTACCAGCCGTAATTTGGATAGGTCGTGGAATCGATGGCGACCATCGTCACCTGACCGCCGGAACGACCGGCGCTGGTGACGACCGACGCCTTGCTATCCTTCAGCATGCGAGTGGCGCCGACCACGCCCTTCAGGCCCTGGTAGCGCTGGACCGGCTCGATGGTCCAGATATTGTGATCCTGGTCGAAATCGCCGCGTTCCGTGAAGCTGATGTCGGCCCCGTTGGAATACATCACGTGATCGGTGATGTTCTGGTCCAGCGTCTGGGCCATCGACGCGCTGAAGACGCCGAGCGACATGGTGAGGGTGACGAGCAGGACCAGGCGGGTGTACTGGCTGGGCGTGCGGCTGATGTGGCGCAGGCCGAGCAGGACCGAGAGCGGGAAGACACGGTTGCCGATCAGCGCCAGCAACTCGGTGAGGTAGGGGAAGACGCGCATGGCCACCAGGCCGATGGCGAACATGAAAAATGCCGGCACCAGCAAGAGCAGCGGGTTCTGGACGGCGTTGCCGTTCTGGTCGATCGCCAGCAGCGATCCCTGCCCTTTCAACAGTTTGAACCCGTAGATCGCGATAATCAGCACGCCGATGTCGAGGAAGTAGCGCTGCCAGAACGGCTTACGCGTGCCGCGCGCCACTTCCGCCTTGTAGCTGATGATGGTGTGGCGGGCGGCGCCGGCCGCCGGCAGGAGAATCGCCAACAAGGAGAGGACCAATGCGACGAGGGCGTAGCGGTAGGTGTCGGCCGAAATCCGTACCGGGAGGAGGCCCCGGTTGACGAAGAAGAGGAAGGTATAGGTGAAGCCGATGAACTGCGCCACTAATGCCGCTAATATCGGCCCGACGACAAGGGCAATTACGCTGATGAAGCCGCCTTCGACGATGTAGACGCCGAGAATCTGGGCGTTGCTGGCCCCCCGGCTCTTCAGCACGGCGATCTCATTGCGCTGCTTATCCACCAGCATGCTGGAGGCCAGCAGGATGTAATAGAGGACGATCGCCAAGGTCGGCGCGGACAGGGCGAAGAGCAGAATTTTCAAGAAGTAGGAGTCCTGAACGAACTGTTCCAGCACTTTCACCGGCGAGATGTCCAGCGTGACGCCAGGCAGCAGCGACGACGCCGTCGCCGTGAGCTGAGACGAACCGTCGATCACCGTCTGGGCGTTCGTAGAGTGGATATCGGCCTGATTGAAGATGAAGAACCAGTAGTATTCGTAGGGCGCGCCGGGATTGACCTTGAGGACGCCGTTAAAGTAGCTGTTCTCCGGCGTCAAGAGGTAGTCGTCGAAGGTATCCGGTCGGTAGAACCAGTACCCTTCGTTGGGGTCCTTGGGCTTCCAGGTGCCGACGATGCGGACGCTGATCGGCTTTGCATTGTAGGTGTCCTGGTTGGCGAAGGTGACGACATCGCCAACGCTGATCAGCAGCTTCTGGGCGCCCGCCTCGGTCGCCAGGGCCTCGACATTGTGTTGGGCGTCGAAGACGGCGTCGGGGAACTTGCCCTGGGTGATGACGATATGCTGCTGCAAATCCGTCAGGAAGCCGATGGAGAGATAATCTTTGAAGGTATTGCCGGTGGCGACGGTCTTATCCCCCAGGCTGTAGACGGGGAGCTTGTCGGTCGCGCCGTAGCGCACCATCTCTTGCGTCGGTAGGCTGGTCACGCCGGAGGCGTTATTGACAAGGTAGTTGTTGACCCGGTCGTACTGGGGAATCGACAGAACGGGATTGACCGCCGTGGCGTCCGTCGTCCCAGACGTGGACGCCGCGCCCGGGCCGGGATTATAGGTCCAGTGGAAGAGCAGGCTGGCCGGGGGCTGGGCCTTCTCCGTCTGCGTCAGGAGCTGCTGGTGCAGCAGCTTTTCCGAGACGCCGTCCGAGTAGAGCGGGACCGCGCAGACGAGGGTGACCGTGATCACCAGGCCCAACGTGGTGGCGGCCAGCAGACGAGCGTTCGCCCTTGCCCGCCGGTAGACCATCTGCAGGATGGCAAAGGCGTTGCCGCCGAGGCCGGCCACCAGGAGGCCAACGCCGCGCCCGGCGACCCGGGCGCCGGTCTGAACAAGGCCACCCGGTCCGATGGGCGGCGCCGCCTCACGTATTCCCAACGCTGCCTCCCATGATGTTGACTCCCATCTGGCCATCCGCCGGCCCTCTCCCCGACCGGTGCAGCACCGTACCGGCGGCGGAGCGGGTTTGTTGTCGGCACGGCACGTCGCCGCTCAGAGGCCGCGTGCGAACACCTTCTGGCCGACGGTCAGCCCGGAGATCACTTCGGTCTGCGTGTCGGTCTGGATGCCGATCTGGATATCGACCGGCTTCTGGCGTCCCTGGTCGTCCAGCATGACAAAGGTGCGGTTATTAATCTTGTTCACCGTATTCGTCGGGATCATCAGCACGTTATCCTTCTTCTGCACGATGATCGTCACGCGGGCCAACTGGCCGAGCACGGCCCCGGGCCCCGGCCAGTTCGGCGTGATCTTGGGCGAGGTGTCGACCACCGTCCCCTGCGGTTGGGACGGGGCGCTGCTACCGGAGTCGGGGCTACCGGAGCTGCTGGACGGGGCGGCGCTGACCGCCGGCAACGCGCTCACCACGCCGGTGACCGTCTTGTTCGGGAAGGCGTCCAGCAACATCGTGGCCTGCTGACCCACCACCACCTTCGTCAGTTGGTCCTGCGGCACGCTGACCGCGATCTGCAGTTGGCTCGGGTTGGCGACCGTCACAATTGCCGTGTAGGCGTTCACCTTGTCCCCGGCCTGCCCGTTCGTGGCGATCACAATCCCGTCGAAGGGGGCGACGACTTGCATCTGCGACAACTGGTCGTTGTCTCCGTCCAGCTGCAACTGGGCCTGATCGATCTTCTTCTGGTAGATGGCCAGATTGATCGTATTGGTGTTGCCGGCGCCGGCGAGGGCGCGCACCTTCGCCGCGTTGTTCTCGGCCTGCGACACCGACGCGTTTGCCTGGGCCACCGCATCGGCCTGCTGCCGGACCGCCTCCGGCGAGGCGTTGAGCACGCCCTGGAGGGTGGCATTCGCCGCATCGACGCCCGCCTGGGCGCTGGCGACATCCTGCTTGGCCTGGGCGATCTGGTTGGCGGTCGGGGCGAGGCCGGCCTGCGCCGCCTGCGCCTGTTGGAGGCCGGCTTCGGCCTGGGCCACGGCGTCCTTCGCCTGGGCGATATCGGTCGGCTGGGCGGCCTGGGTGGCGGCCGTGTAGGCGGCCTGCGCGGCGGTGAGATCCGCCTGCGCCTGCTGATAGGCGGCATCCGCCTTCATCTTGTCGGTGTCGGAGACGGCGCCCAGTTGGCTAAGGGCCTGTTGCGCAGCGTCCAGGTTGCTCTGGGCGGTGTTGACGCTGGCGTTGGCGGCGTCGCATTCCGCCTTGCCGATGGCCGGCGCTTTGGCGCAGGCGGCGTCGCGGCTGGTTTGGGCGGCATAGAGGGCGTTCTTCGCGTTCGTCACCGCCAACTGCGCTTTCTGCTGGTCGGCGGCCGTTGGGCCGTTCTGGAAGGCCAGGTAGGTGGCCTTGGCGGCATTGAAACTGTCTTGCGCCGACTGCAGCTTCGCCTTCGCCAGGGCGATATCGGTGGGCGTCGGGCCGGCTTGCACCTCCGCCAGCTTCTCCTTGGCCACGGTGACCGCCGTCTGGGCGGCCGCGACCGCCGCCGCCGACTTCTGCTGGTCGGCCGGCGCCGCGCCGGCTTGCAGGGCCTGCAACTTCAACTGGGCGGTGGCGAGGTTCGCCTGCGCGGTGGTGACGCCCGCCTGTGCTTTCGCCACGTCGCTCGCCGTTGGGTTGGTCAGCGCTTGCAGCTTGGCATTGGCGCTGTCGTAGGCGGCCTGGGCGCTGAGCACGCCGGCATCCGCCGACTTGATGTCCTGATCGCTGCCGACGTTGGCCGTGGCAACGGTCACCTGCGCCTTCTGCAAGTCCAGCTTCGCCGCATCGACCGCAGCCTGATCGCGGGCGATCTGCTTCTTCAAGGTCGACGTATCCAGGGCGGCCAATACCTCACCCTTGGTGACCTTGTCTTGAACATTGACGTAGATATTGTCGAGGTTGCCGGGGACGCGGAAGTAGAGGTCCTGCTGCTGCACCGCGACGACGCGACCGGTCGCCTGGATCACATCGGTGATCGATCCCCGCGTGACCTCGAACGTTGGTTGGGAGGGGGGAATGGGGGTCGGCACTGCCGTCGGCGTTGGCTCCACGCTGGCGACGATCGGGTTGGCACAGCCGGCCAGGAGCAATGAACCGGCGACGATGAGCGCGCCACTCTTGGTGATGAAGCGGAACACCTATTCCTCCCTGGGCGGCACCGGCAGGTGCGGACACGACGGCTGGTAAACATCAGCCGCGACGCGTTATCGGTTGAGCGCGGATACTCAACGGTAGCATCCACGTCGCCAGTCGTCAAACAGCCTGGTCCGGCGCAACATCCTACGGCTGCGGCAACCGGTCCAGAAAGGCGCCGAGCGCTGCGTTGAACGCCGCTGGCGCCTCCAGGTTGGAGAGGTGGCCCGCACCGGGCAGCGTGACGAACTCGGCCCCGGGGATCCTGCCGGCCATCGTCGCCATCTCCGCCGGCGGCGTCACCGCGTCGTCGCCACCGGCGATGACGAGCGCGGGGCATTCGATCCGCGCCAGCACATCGCCGCTATCCGGTCGCGCGGCCATCGCGCGGAGGGCCCCCGCCACGCCCTGGGGCGTCGCCTCCTCGATCATGTCTCGTACCCACTCCTGTAATTCAGGGGGCGCCGCCGGGGAGAGCAGCCGCGGCAACTGGGTTGCCACCACCGGCGCCAGCCCTTCCGCCTCGGCGCGCCGGGCCAGTTCCTCACGCCCTTTTCTGGTCGCCTCGGTGTCGTCGGCGGCCCGCGTGTCGGCGAGCACCAGGGCCTGCAAACGGCCGGCGTACTTGCGCCAGAAGGCGAAGGCCAGGTAGCCGCCCATGGAGAGGCCAACCAGCGTCACCCGCGCGAGGTGCTGCGCGTCGAGCAGCCCGGCCAGGTCGTCCGCCATCCCCTCCAGCGAATAGGGACCGGCCGGTGCGTCCGACTCGCCAAAGCCCCGGAGGTCCACCGTCAGGCAGCGATAGCGAGCGCTGAGCGCTTCGACCTGGGGCGCCCACATCCGTCGGTTGAGAGGAAAGGCGTGGACGAAGAGGATCGGCGCGCCGGAGCCGGCGTCGTCGCCCACGAGGCGTATTCCATTGGTCCGTATCAGCATGCGTTCCACCTTTCCCTCACTGCAGCAGCCTATTGTAATCACTCCCGCCGCCGGCCGCGGCTTACCGGTTTTGGACCTTTGGGGGATCGGCCCTTGCGCCTTCTATGCGCGTCTGATACCATCGCCGCATCCCGCTTTCGTCCCTCGACGTTCCCCGCAGTTGCGGAAGTGGGCGTTGTTGCTGTTGTAGTCGGCCGTAGTTCGAACATGGAGGTACCCGTGACCCATCAACCATCTCGACGCGCTGTCCTACGCATCCTCGCCGGAACGGCACTCGCCACCGCCGCCACCTCGGTGCTCGCTGCCTGCGGCGCCAGCGGGGCCGTGACCGGCGCCGGCTCGACGGCGGCAACAGCGACGGCGGCCAGCAGCGCGGCGCCGGCGACAAGCGCGGCGACCACGGCCGCGGCCACGACGGCGGCAACGGCGGCCACGACCACCAGCGCCGCCACGGCGGCACCGGTGGCGCACACACCCGTCGCCGGGAAGATCAACCTCGTCTCCTATATGCGAACCTCGGAGCAGGAGGCCTTCACCAAGCGGAGCGACCAGTTCAACCAGGCCAACCCGAGCATCCACGTCGACTTCGAGTCCCTGACCGGCGACTATTACACGCCGTTGAAGACGCGCATCGCCGCCGGCCAGCCGCCGGATGTCTACTACGCCCACACCTCCAACATGGCCTATCAGAACTTCGCCACCGGCGGCACGGCGCTGCAAATCGACGACCTGATCGCCAAAAACAAAGTCGACCTCACGCAGTGGTTCCCGCAGGGCATCGCCGCCCTCAAGCTGAGCGGCAAAATGTACGGCCTGCCGGTGCGCGGTCAGGTGTCCTGGCTCTTCATGTACTACAACAACGACCTCCTGAAGAAGGCCGGCATCAACCCGCCGACACCGGACTGGTCGCTGGACGACCTGGTCAGCGCCGGCAAGCAGTTGACGAAGAGCGCCGGCAGCACCGTCGATACCTGGGGTCTCGGCCCCTCCAACTTCGGCTACGAGGGCACCTGCGGTCACGTCCGCCGCTGGAACGGCGAATATTGGAATCCGTCGAGCGGCCCGGGGACGACCTGCACGCTGGATTCCGACGAATGCGTGACCTCCATGGAATGGGCCTGGAACCTCATGTTCAAGGACAAGATCATGGCGCCGACCAGCACCGATATCTGGGCAACCTGGGGCAAGAACAAGCTGGCCATCGTGATCGAACAACTGGCCGGGTCGCGCGCCACGGCCCTCCAGAACGCCAACAAGCAGTTCGAATGGGGCCTCCAGGTGATGCCGAAGGGACCAACCGGCCGGCGCGGCGGCTTCCTCTCCACCGACACCTTGCAAATCAGCAAGGCTACGAAGTCGCCCGACGCCGCCTTCAGCTTGCTTACCTGGTTCACCAACAAGGACACTGGCATCGCCGCTGCCTTGCAGAGCACCGGCTCCTTGACGCCCGGCTTCCGGCCGGATGTCTATTGCGCCCCGGAACTGATCAACGACGCTCGGTTCCCGAAGCAGGCGATGCAGGCCAACTGCGACAACGCCAGCGTCAACGAGAGCTACACGTATCCCGCCAATTTCCGCATCAACGAGATCAACACCATCATGGGCCAATACGAAGGCAATATCTGGTCCGGAAAGCAGGAACCAACGACGAGCTATATGAAGCAGTACGCCGACGCCATTAACGCGACGACGAAGCTGCCGATTCAGTAGGGGTCGTGCAGGGGACCGGCGCCTCCAGCGCCACGGCGATGGCTCGTTCCAACGGCATTGCTCGCCCTTCGTCCCACGCCGTGGCGGCGTCTGCGTCGCCCCGCGCCAGCCTTGCCGGCGCGAGGCGCTCCTGGAGGTGTGCCGCCTCGGCGGGGGGCAAAGGGGTGCCGGTGGCCACGCGGAGCGCCGCGGCCGCACCGGCCAACTGCAGGGCGCGTCTTGGCCGGCACTCCTTCACGCTCAACACCGCGGCCATCTCCAGATCCCAGGCAATCGACCAGCGATCGTCGAGGTCCCGTCGCAAGGTGAGGCTCTCGGCGAGCCACGACCGCGCTCGCCCGTACTCGGCTCGGTCCAGGCTCCCGCTGATGAGCCCGGAGAGCGCGGTCGTGACCGCCAGCGCATCCCCGGCGTCCCGCCCAAGGGCGAGACCTTCCTCGAACAGTGCGCTCGCGGCGATGGGATCGCCCTGGGTGTAGACCACCATCCCCAAAAGGCTCAGCACGCTGGCCAACTCGCCCTTGGACTGCTGTGCGCGCAACCGCGCCACCGCCTCCTCCAGATAGTCGCGAGCGGCGGGGAAGTCGCCTTGCAGACGGGCCAGCGTCCCCAGACCCGCCGCGGCGTGGGCGACGCCAAGTTCGTCGCTCACCGACCGGGCAAGCTCAAGGCTCTCCTGGAGCAGCGGGCGCGCCGACGCAAAGTCGCCTCGCGCCTGCTCCAGGATTCCAGCCACCGCCAGAACATTCGCCCACTCCGGGGTCGGCATGGTCGGTCGGCGCATGGCCAGCACCTTGGTGAGCCACTCCCGTCCCTCACTGATCGGCGCACGGAACAGCCAGAACAAGCGCAGCGCCCCGGCCAGTCGCACGGTATGGGCGGTCGCCCCCTGTTCGATGCCCCAACGCAACGCCGCTCGCATGTTGCCGTACTCGCCGGCCAGCCGGGCGAACCAGGCCGCCTGGCGGAGGCCCCGCAACTCCGGCTCCGCGTCCTCCGCCAGCATCAGGTAGTACTCGGCGTGCCGTTGCTGCACATCGTTCGCTTCCCCGCTCGCCTCCAGTCGCTCCCGGGCGTATTGGCGCACCGTCTCCAGCATCCGGTAGCGCCCGTCGGGAAAAGGAGGTTGGGGGCCGGCAGGAAGCGGCATGGCAGCAGCCTCGTAGACGACGAGCGACTGGTCGACCAGCCGCACCAGCAGGTCGAGCACGTCCTGTCGGTCCCCGTCCGCTTCTTGCCCGCCAGACGAGCAGACTGCCTCCACCGCCTCCAGCGTCCACCCGCCAGCGAACGCTGCCAGCCGGGCGAAGATCCGCCGCTCGGGAGGACTCAACAGGTCGTAGCTCCAGTCCAAGGTCGAGCGCAGCGTCCGCTGGCGCGGCGGTGCCGCCCGGCTGCCCTCGGCGAACAGACGGAAACGCTCGTCCAGCCGCGCCGACAGCTGCTCCACGGCCAGTGCCCGTACACGCGTCGCCGCCAGCTCCAGCGCCAGGGGCAGCCCGTCCAGGCGACGGCAAAGCGCCGCCACGGACGCGGCGTTGGCAGACGTCAGGGCGAAGGTTGGGAGCGCCTCGCGGGCCCGATCGCAGAAGAGGCGCACCGCCGGGAAGGTGAGCAGGCTCGCCACATTCGTCGTGCCGGCGGGCGGGGGGACGGCGAGGGGCGACACCGTCCATACCACCTCACCCGGGACGGCCAGGGCCTCCCGGCTGGTGGCCAGGATGCGCAGCTGCGGACAGGCTGGCAGGAGGGCGACGGCGAATTGCGCGCAGGCGGCGAGCAGGTGTTCGCAGTTGTCCAGCACCAGCAAATGCCGGCCCTGCAAAGCCGCTTCCAGGGTACGGAGGAGCGGGCGCCTGGACGCTTCACGCACGCCAAGGGTGGCGGCCACGACCCGCGGCACCAGGGCAGGGTCGCCGAGCGCCCCTAACTCGATCAACCATACGCCGTCGGCAGAGCGTGCCGCCTCCTCCGCCGCCACCTGCAACGCCAGGCGCGTCTTGCCCACCCCACCAGGGCCCGTCAAACTCAGCAACCGGGCCGTGACCAGTTGGCGGCGGATCGCCCGGATGTCCTCCTCCCGCCCGACGAGGCCGGTCAGCGGCTGCGGCAGGTTGTTGGGCGATGCCGACCGTGGCGCTCGCGCCGGCAAACCGCCCGTCGCCGGGCGGAGAACGGGGCCGGTCCCGCTCTGCCGGGGCGCCGTCGCCATCAATTGCGCTCGTTCCGCCTCAGACAGGGATAGGGCGGCGATGAGCCGGCGAACCGTGTCTCGGTACGGAAGCCGCCGCTCGCCGGACTCCAGCGCGCTGATCGCTCGGCGGCTCAGTCCGGCGCGATCGGCCAGGGCCTCCTGCGAGATGCCCGCCGCCCTGCGGTAGTGCCTGAGGAGATCGCCGAAGGTTGTAGGCGCCGCCAGCACCTCCTCCACCTTCCCGTCTGAGGATCCCGGCCCGGCGACGAACGTCCTTCGGCCGCCGGGGACGCAATCCGGGCACAGTTCTCGAGTCGGGTCAACTGTGCGCATGCGCTGTGCGCAGTGTACCTAGCGGGTCGGCGCCCGGCAATGGCATGCTGGCGTCAGGAGGTACGTGGTGGCAACCCTTGAGATCAAGCTGTTCGGAGTGTTTTGCTTGGAGCGGGGCGGTCAGCCCCTCCCCGCCTTCCCGAGTCGGAAAGTACGGGACCTGCTGGCCTACTTACTCCTCGATCACCGCGCCTTGCATTCGCGCGAACACCTGGCGGACCTCTTCTGGCCCGACCTCGATGGCGACAAGGCCCGCCATTGCCTCAATACCACGCTGTGGCGCCTACGCGGAGTGCTCGGCCAGACGGAGGGCGGCGCCTGCTCGTACCTGCGAGTGGACGCCGAGCGCATCGGTTTCAACCCGGCGAGCGACTTCCGGCTCGACGTCGACGAGTTCGCGGTCGCCTGCCGGAATGCCGAGCGCGCGGGGCCGCACTTGCCGGACCAGCGAGCGCAGTGGGACCGGACGGCCGTGGACCTGTACCGAGCCGATCTACTGACGGACTGCTATGACGATTGGTGCCTGGTCGAGCGCGAGCGGCTGCAACTCCTCTCGCTGCGCGCACTGGGGCGCCTCTTGGACTACCACCGTCAGCAGCACGACTACGACGCGGCTATCGCCTACGGCCAGCGCATCCTGGCCTGCGATCCGATGCGCGAGCAAGTCCATCGCCAGCTCATCCGTCTCTACCTCGCGGCCGGCAATCCGGCGGCGGCGCTCCGGCAGTACGAACGGTGCGAGGACATGGTCCGACGGGACCTGGGGACCGACCTGCTGCCGGAGACCAAAGCGTTACTCCCTCGCGTGCTCGGCCAGGTGGTCGGCACGCAGCCGGGGCCTGCGCTGGTGCCCACCGATCCGGTCCTCCCGGCCCCCTCGTCCGGCGCGGCGAGCAGCCTGGAGGAAGCTGTGGCCCTGATGCAGCAGGCTCGGGCCCAGCTCGCGGAGGCGACGAGGATCTTGGAGGTGATCAAGCGGCGGATGCACGGGGAGGCAGGGCAGCTCAGCGTTCGACAGCGCCCGGCGCTCCCGACTGAGGTCCACCGGGCCGGGCAGGTTGTCGCCGCGCGTCTGTGACTCCCGTTACTCCGCCGTGACGGCGGCAGGGACTCATGACTGCGGTCGCTCCGCTCCGTCGATGGCCTCCTCACCGTCCAGGTGCGCCCGGCCCGGCCATGCGCGACCAGTGCCAGTAGAGAAAAGGGAGACGATCATGGGAGAAAACGAGGGACATCTCCGGTTGGTACGCCGCTTCCTCCGGAGCGCGGCGCCGGTCCTGCTGGCGAGCATGCTCGCCGGCTGCGGGGCGACGGCCCAAGGGCAGGCGAGCGCGGCGGCGAACACCGCGACCGTTACCGTCGCGGCGACGGCGCCACCTCCGGCCGCCGCCACGCCCAACGACGCCCAGGAACTGGTGACGGCGTTGCAGATCGCGGCCAGCGTCGCCTCGGCGGCGCAGGCACCGACACCGACGGCCGTCCCACTCGTCAGCCGGCCCCTGGAGGGGACGCTGCCGCGCCAGGTGCAGTACGCCAACATGCAGTTCCGGGTGACCAAGGCGACGATCACCAATCAGGACCCTTCCGGGAAGACCGTGGGGGACCAGGCCTTCGCCTACGTCGACGTGACCGTGGTCAATCCCGGCCCCGGGGATCAAGCGATCGGCCAGAACTTACTGAAGCTCTCCCTGGGTGGCCAGCAATACCAGGAGCAGAGCGGGGCGACCCTCTCGTTGGCGAGGGACACCTCCGCAGCGATGAAGCTGCTCTATCAGGTGCCGCCGAGCGCGACGTGGGACAACGCCAGCATCGTGCTCGGCCGACCCGAGAAAGAGCCGGCGACGCTGCCGCTGACCGGTCCAGCGCCCGCACCGCAGCTCCCCGTGAATCTGGCGACCAAAGGAACGGCGATGTCCGGCCAGATCAACTACAGCGTCCAGGCGGCGACACTGGACCTGGACTACGCCGGGACGCGCGCGGATCTGGGGAAGCGCTTCCTCACGTTCGCCGTCGTGATGATCAACAACGGCAAGAATCCGACGGGCGGCTTCACCACCGCCCGCGCGCTGAGCCAGTCGGAATTCCGGTTGATCGTGGACGGCCTGCCGGCGGCGCCGGTGAACACATTCGAGAAGCTCCTGGATGTCAGTGCCTCCTACCAGACGAGTGTGGTCTTCGTAGTCCCGGCGGGTACGGCCAAGGCGCAGCTCCAGGTCGGCGAAGGCGGCGACTACGGCCAGGCGACGATCCCGCTGGACCTGGCGGCGTCGTAGGGGAATCCCCCTCACAAGTCGAGGTGCAACTCCAGTTGCCGCATGGTTTCCCGGAAGCCGTGGCTGCCCATGGCGGCGACGAGGCCCAGAGGGTCTGGTTCGTTGAGGACCGTGACGTGCCGCCCCGCCGTCGTCGCGGTCCCCACCAGATAGGCCAGGATAGCCTGGACGCTTGCCGACGCCTGATCGGACGTGGCGCAGATATGGTGCAGCGCAATCGCATTCTCGCGCGTGCTGTGCAGCGCGCAGCCAATAATGCGCGGGCCGGCGTGGACCACCAGGCCGCTGGTACTGCCGGTGATGAGGGACGGGGCCTCCCGTTGCCAGCAGGCGGGCGTCTGTTCCAGGATCAGCGCCTGGCGAACGGCCGTCTCCACGTCAACCCGCTCGACGCGCAGGACGGTGCTGCGCTCGAGCGTCGACGACCATGGCGCGCGCTCCATCGTGACCAGGTCGCGCTGGGCGCGAAAGCCGCTGTGCTGGTATACCCGCCGTGCCGCGACATTGCCGACGAGCACTTCCAGACGCAGGTCGTGGACGCCGAGCGTGCGGGCCTGCTCGATGATGCGCTCCATCAGCCGCTTCGCCAGGCCGCGGCCGCGAAAGGCCGGCACAATGCCGAAGGCGCTCACCCAGGCGCGCGTGTTGCGCAAGCCCAGGAAACTGACGCCGACCAGTTGTCCGTTGTGCCGGATGACCAGGGAATGGGCGAGGTCCAGCCCTTGCGTCCGAACCAGACGGGCCAGGCGGGCGGGCGTCTCGTTCACGGGCTGCGCGTAGCCGTGAAAGGCCGCCGTGACCAGGTCGGCCAGTTGGGCGAGACTATAGTCGGTCGCCTGATCGAACAGAAATGTCCCTGTCACCGGCCGTCCGACCTTTCCGTGCTGTGAGAGTAAGACGATACGCGCGGCGGGCAACGGCGTCAACGGCAGCGTTCATCTAAAATTACCGAGCGGGGGGTATGACTGTATTCCGACGACTGTAGGGTGCGAAGGGCGATACCGCAGATGCATCTCGTTACTCGGCTCTTTCGTTGGCTGGCGTACCGGCGCCACTACTACATCCCGAGCTATGAGCTCCGTCACGCCGATCGCCTGCGAGCCAGGCACTCCCGGCTGCCCGGCTAATCGGCCCTCAACGGGCAATCGGAACAACCCACCCGGCCCCCCCAGTCGTCACCCGACCGGGCTATGGCAACGTTAGCCGGGCTTCCGTACACTGAGGACGCCGACCAGCGAAAAGAGGGGTGTTAGGATGATGCTCGACAAAGCCCGGGCCATGGCAGACGGCAAAGAACGGGGTCAGGGACTGGTCGAGTATTCGCTCGTGCTCTCCCTCGTCTCGATCGCCCTCGTGGGCGGGCTGACGATCCTGGGCGGCCAGAGCAACGGGCTGTACAGCCATATCCTTTCGGTCGTGGGTTCCGTCGCCGCCTCACTCTAGGAAGCAGACCCGTCCCTCTCCCGTCGCGTACTATCATGGGAGCCGTCGATCCCGTGATACGTGATAGAGGAGCAGCGTCGGGATGGTCGCCTTCCAACGCGTCACCGCCTACCTCCTGGCGACGCTGTTGCTGCTCGGCGGCGCTCTGCTGATCGCCTTTGTCATCCTGCTCCCCGGCCCCTACAGTGTGACGGCGTTCGACGGCGAGCAGTTCAGCTTCTCACCCTTGAGCGTCCTGGATAAGGTGGGGACCAGCGTCGTCGGCGTGGTCCTCCTCCTCGCCGGCGTATTCTGGCTGGCGATGGAGGCGCTCGGTCCGCCGGCCCGGCAACAGTTGCCGGTGCGCACGGCCAAGAGTAGCCAGGCAACGATTTCGCGCCAGAGCGTGGAACGGCGGCTCGCGACCGCGTTGGAGCAGATCCCTGGGGTACTCCAGGCAGTGCCCCAGATCCACCACGACCGCTCCGGGACAGCGGTCGATGCCCACCTCCTGACCGACGCGGCGGCGGCCGTTCCCCCCCTCTGCGAGCAGGCACATGCCATCATGGAATCGACGCTGGAGCACGACCTCGGCTTGCAACCGGGCCTGTTGCGCGTGTATGTCCGCCACGCCGCCCACCCCGGCAGCAAGGATTCGGCCCCGGCGCCCGCATAGGCCGAAGGCGGACTAGGGACGGCGCGACTCGGGTATCAGCGCCAGCACGCGATCCAGCAGGGCGTCGGCGACGGCGCGCTTCGACTGCAGCGGCAACACCTCCGGCGCGCCGCTGCGCCCGAGGATCGTCACCTGGTTCGTGTCGGTGCCGAAGCCACTGCCGGGGGCGGTCACATCGTTCAGGACGTTGAGATCCAGGTTCTTCCGCCGCAACTTTTCGCGCGCCTGGGCGAGGTCATTGCCGGTCTCCGCCGCGAAACCCACGAGGATGGGGCGCTCCGGCATGGCGCCGATCTCGGCGATGAGGTCGGGGTTCTCCACCAGCCGCAACACCAGGTCCTCCCCCTTGCGCTTCATCTTCTCCGCCGCCACGGCGGCGACCCGGTAGTCGCTGACCGCCGCCGCCTGGATCAGCACGTCGGTGTGGGCCAGCCCGCGATGGAGCGCCGTGCGCAACTCTTGCACCGTTTCCACGGCGATGTACGTGACGGCGGACGGCACCGGCAACGCGCTCGGCGCCGAGATCAGCGTGACGGCCGCGCCACGTGCCGCCGCCGCCTCGGCGATGGCGTAGCCCATCTTGCCGGAACTGCGATTGCCGATATAGCGCACGGGATCGATCGGCTCCCGCGTCCCGCCGGCCGTCACCACAATCCGGAGCCCGGCCAGATCGGCGCGCCGCTGGAGCAGACCCGCGGCCGCCTGCAAAATGCTTTCCGGCTCCGCCATCCTGCCATGGCCGGTCAGACCAGAAGCCAGACGGCCCTCTTCCGGACCCACCACCAGGCAGCCGCGTGCCAGCAGTGTCGCCAGGTTCCCCTGGGTCGCCGGGTGGCCGAACATGCCACCGTCCATGGCCGGGGCCAGCAGCAACGGGGCACGAGCCGCCAGCGCCGTGAGAGTCACGGCATCGTCCGCCAGGCCGTGCGCCAGCTTCGCCAGCGTGTTGGCGGTGGCGGGAGCGATCAGCAGGAGATCGGCCGCCTCGGCGACGGCGATATGGGCGATCTGGCCCTCCGCGTCGGTCGCCCAGGGGTCGTCCAGGACCGGTCGGTGCGTCAGCGCCTGGAAGCTCAGGGCGCCGACAAACCGGTGTGCCGCTGGCGTCATCAGGACGTCAACCAGCGCCCCCGCTTGCACCAACCGGCTCACGACGGTGAGCACCTTATAGGCGGCGATGCCGCCGCAGACGCCGACGGCGAGGCGGCGTCCGGCAAAGACCTGATTCACCCGTCCGTCCGTCCGCCGGCGTGGCGGTCCCACACCAGGCGCAGGCCGTCCAGGGTCAGGGCCGGCGCCACTCGGTCGATGGCGGGGCAGACGGGGGCCAGCGTCTCCGCCCAACCGCCGGTGGCGATCGCCGTCGCCTGCCCGCCCAATTCGCCCCGCATGCGCTGGATCATGCCCTCGACCAGCGCGGCGTAGCCCAGGACGATGCCCGATTGCATGTTCGTCACCGTATTGCGTCCGATGGCGGCCGGCGGCGCTACCAGGGCGATCCGTGGCAGCAAGGCGGCCCGCGCGAAGAGCGCCTCCGCGGCGATGCCGAGCCCGGGGGCGATGGCACCGCCTAGGAAGACGCCGTCGCGGGAGACGGCGTCAAAGGTCGTCGCCGTGCCGAAGTCGACGATGATGAGGGCCCCGGACGTCCTGGACCGCGCCGCCAGGACGTTGACCAGCCGGTCGACGCCGACGCTGTCCGGCTCTTCCACGTCCACCGGCACGTCCGGCAGGTGGTGCCGCCCGACGACGAGCGTCGGGCAGCAGAGCTGGCGTGCCAGTCCCCGCGTCAGGGCCGGTGTGACGGGCGGCACGACGCTGGCGACGACGGCCTGCGTCACCTGCTCTCGTCGGAGGCCGGCGCTCGCCAGCAGGCCGAGCAGCAACACCCCCCACTCGTCCGCCAGCCGGTGGAGGTCCGTCTGCAGTCGCCACTGCTCCCGCAGCGTGCCGGCGTCAAAAAGCCCCAGAACGGTGTTGGAGTTGCCCACATCAACGGCGAGCAGCACGTCGTTCCTCCCCCGGCACCTTGCCCTGCCAACGGGCAACAGTGTAGCAGCAGAGCGAGCGGCGGTCCGCGGGGCTGGCACAATCGCGGACCCTGTGGTACAGTGCTCGCGTCGGTTGAGCATAGCGAAACCATGGTGATGCGGCTGTTCTTCTTCCTGCCCGCCCCCCCCGCCGGTGGGGAAATGGTGTGCCCGGGAGGGGGAAGCCTGCGCCAGTAGGCAACCGAGCGACGTAGCGACGTGCAACCTCCCGGCAACCGGGAGGTTTTTTGTTGCCCATTGTGCTTCGGCAGTGGGCGGATGAACCCCCTGGTCCTCTGGAACGATGGCTATCCGCCGCCAACCTGGTCGGCGTAGGCAGGGGAGTAGGATGCAGGTACCTGGCTCACTAACGCAGCAACGCCGGATGCTGCTTCGGTATTTGCGGCCACAGGTCACCCTTGTCGCGCTGCTGGCGACGTTGCTGCTGGGCAGCATCGGTTTGCAACTGATCAATCCCCAGGTCCTGCGGGCCTTCCTGGACGCCGCTACGTCGGGGGGGACGCCGGCCTTCCTCGCCAACGTGGCGCTGCTCTATGTCGGTGTGGCCCTGGTCCAACAGGCGCTCTCCCTGGGGGCCACGTACTGCAGCGAGCGGGTCGCCTGGATCGCGACGAACGCGCTGCGTGCCGACCTGGCGCTGCACTTGCTGCGCCTGGATCTCGGCTTTCACAAGGCGCGGACGCCGGGCGAGCTGATCGAACGCGTCGACGGCGACGTCACCGCCCTCGCCAACTTCTTCTCCCAATTCGTCGTGCAGATCGCCGGCAATGTGCTGTTTATGATCGGCGTGCGGGTGGCGCTCTGGCTGGAGGACTGGCGGGCCGGGCTGCCGCTCTCGATCTTCGCGGCGATCGCGCTCGGGGCGATGATCCGCCTGCGCGC
>JAICXR010000553.1 GCA_025980355.1 Chloroflexota bacterium
CCCGCGCTGCTCCAGACGGCGACCACGCCGGCCCGATTGCCGCCGGCCAGCAGGGCGCCGTCCGGCGACCAGGCCAGGGCGGTCGTCTGCCCGCTGAGACCGAGCGCCGGCCCGGGTGTGCCGGCAGCACGCTCAAGCTGGACCGTGCCCTCGCCCGGCGCCAGTGCCAGGAGGCTGCCGCCCGGCTGCCAGGCCACCGCCGCATAACGGTTGGCCACGGCGGTCAGATGGGCGGGCCAGGCGCCGGCGTCCGGCCAGAAGCCGATGGCGCCGTGCGTTGTTGCCACAGCAAGCCGCGCCCCGTCCGGCGACCAGGCTAGCCCGCAGAGGAAGCCGTCGAACTGCGCCGTCTGCATAACCTGGCCGGCGCTAGACCACAGGCGCACCTGCCCATCGGACGAACCGCTAGCAAACTGCGCCTGCCCGGGACGCCAGGCCAACGTCTCCAGCGTGCCGCTGCCGCCCGGCTGGGTCCATGCCGGCTCAACGTCCAGGTTGCCAAGGTCGGGCGAGGTGCCGGGAGTGGCCACCGGCGCTGGGGTGCCGGTCGCCGCTTGCGCCGAGGATGCGGACGTCCCGACCGTCGACGGCGCTGATCCGCTGCAGCCGGCCAGCGTCGCGGCCAGGAAGAGGCCCATGCCAAGGAATGGCCGCCGGTCGATACGGATCCGGGCCGCCGTCGACGTGGAGCGCGTCATGGAAGCCTGAGCCAGCCGGCGCCGCCCCGCCAGTGACGCCCGGCTTTCAGGTGATCGACGATCGCCCGCTCCAACGTCGTCCGCCGGGGCAGCTCGTCTAGTTCGGGGCTGTCCCGACCGAAGACGAACCGCAGGATGGTCCGGTCGTCGTCACCGGGCCGATAGGCATCGCGGAAGCGCCGCTGGAACTGGATGATGTTGCTCGCCTCCGGGAGGTACGCCGCAAGCTGGTCGTCGAGCAGCCAGGAGTGGCAGACCGCGATACCATAGCGCTCCTCCGGGAAAGCCCGGGTGAAGAACTCCCTCGCCCGCCGAAACGACGCATCGCAAGCGTGCCCGGACAGCGGCCCGTAGAATTCGGGGACATGGACCGCCAGGGCCGGGTCGCCCGGCCCGTAGGGCAGTCCGGCCGCCGTGATCGCCCGCCCGGTGCGATTGCCGAGGCGCGCCCGCTCGAACTGGAGCCGGCCGAGGGCGTAGATCGCGCCGCGGAAATGCAATGTGAGCCAGTACGCGACATCGAGGCCGCCCACGCCATGCCGCTGGCGATGGACGGCCATATTCCGCCCGAGATCCGCCAGGGTGAGGCAGGAAACGTCGTCCGGGATCCCCCGGGCGCGATGGTACGCCCGAATATGCGGCAGCGCCGCCACGAACACGTACACGTAGAAATACCGATGCAGGGGGCCGAGGCCGGGCGGAAGTGCGGGAAACGGCAGCGGCCGCTCGATCCTCCCCATGGTCCGCACCAGCGCGTCGGTGCAGCGCCCCAGCAGCCACCACAGCCCCGCCGAGTCCTCTCGGCGGGGGAGCAGCGCCACGAGGTCGTTGACGTCCTGGTGCGGCACCGCGAGTTGGAGCAGCACGGGCGGCAACTCGTCGGCGGTCGGCAGAACGATATCGAAGTCCGGATCGCCGACGGCGTCCAGATGCGCCAGCCAGGTCGCGGTTTCCCCATCGGCCCCCAGCAACTCCCTGATGTCCTTCATCGCCGCGCCCCTCCCTCGGTCTTTCCGGCGGCCCCGCATGTTTGCCGGCGACACCTCGATGCGTTATGGCGCAGAACGGTCGCCCGCGATCGCGTGTCTGGCCATTGGTAGGCGCCGCGGCATCGGGTCGGCCAGCGCATCACCAACCGGCCATTGGGACGAGCGCACCTGGCCGCCATCGGGCAGCGATCGGGAATTGTTCGCGCCGTCACTTGAGCGGCAGACGCTCCTGGGCGAACACGGTCGCAAGCGCGTCGTACTCCGGATCTTTGTGGACGAGGATCGCGTCAAGGTCTGCAGCAAAGGCGGCAATCAGGGCATCGGCCAGTGACAGACGATGCACCGCCTTGAACCGGCCCGCGGTGGACAATACGCTGTCGCTTACCTGATCCAGCCAGTGGACCGGGAGTTGGCGGATGCGCGCCAGCCGTAGTTCGGCCTCG
>JAICXR010000140.1 GCA_025980355.1 Chloroflexota bacterium
TCTCATACCCGGTCCTCGTTGCCTCGTCGTCGATCCAGGCGTCCGGGACGTGCGGCAGCACCTCGCGGCGGAAGAATGCTTCGATGCCGCATGGCTCCAAGAGCGGCACCTGCTCGCTGTCGCGTAGTTCGGCGTCCGGCTCGTATTCGACGACGCGCGGGACGCCGCCGATGACCATAGAGAAGCGGCCGAGCACGGGGTTGGCTTCCACACCCTTCAGGATGCGCTTGAGGACGGGAGGGGCGGTCTCGTCCCGACACCCGGTCGCAAGGAGCGTCTTGATTTCCTTGGCGCTGTGGACCCGCTGCGGGTCGATGCCACGCAGCCGTAGGGGCCGTTCCACGCTGAACTTCCAGTAGCCGAACGCTGAATTCGGGAAGATCTTAGAGTGTTCGGCTTCTTCGAACTTTAAGAACTGCTCGCAGATCGTGCGGAGGTCCTCCTCGGCCAGTTCGCAGTTCTTCTTGCCGAGGTTCTTGCGCAGCGGGCGGTACCAACCGGTGGCGTCGATGAGTTGCACCTTGCCCCGCCGATGCGCAGGCTTTCGGTTGGTGAGGACCCAGATGTAGGTGGCGATGCCCGTGTTGTAGAAGAGGTTCAGCGGCAAGGCGATGATCGCTTCCAGCCAGTCCTGCTCGATGATCCAGCGGCGGATGTTGGACTCGCCCTGGCCGGCGTCTCCCGTGAATAGCGCCGAGCCGTTGTGGACCTCGGCGATGCGGCTACCAAACGGCGTGTCCTGCTTCATCTTGCTGAGCATATTGACGAGGAACATGAGCTGGCCGTCGCTGGAGCGCGTGAGGAGGGAGAACGCCGGATCATCGGCATAGGGGACGACGTAGCGGGAGTCCTTGAGGTCGCCCTTGCCGCCCATGCGCTCCAGGTCGGTTTTCCAGCTTTTGCCGTAGGGCGGATTGGAGAGCATGAAGTCGAACTGCCCGGCAGGGAAGCCGTCCTGGGAGAGCGCCGAGCCATGGCGGAAGTTCTCCGCCTCCTCGCCCTCCCCTTTCAGGAGGAGGTCGGCCTTGCTGATGGCGTAGGTCTCGCCGTTCACCTCCTGGCCGAATAGGTGGACCGCCACCTCCTTGCCACGTTCGCCCGCGAGCCGGTGCAGCGTCTCCTCGGCTACGCTGAGCATGCCGCCGGTCCCGCAAGCGCCGTAGTAGACCAGGTAGGTGCCGGACTCGATCTGCTCCGCCACCGGTAGGAAGATCAGGTTGGCCATCAGCGTCACCACGTCGCGCGGCGTGAAGTGTTCGCCGGCCTCCTCGTTGTTCTCCTCGTTGAAGCGGCGGATCAGCTCCTCGAAGATCGTGCCCATGGCGTGGTTGTCGAGCCCGGGCAGGCGGACGGTACCGTCGTACCGGTAGGCCGGCTCCGGACTCAGGTTGATCGTCGGATCGAGGAACTTCTCGATCACGTTGCCGAGGACATCGGCGTCAACCAGTGTAGGGACCTGGTTGCGGAACGTGAACTTGTCGAGGATATCCTGGATATTCGGCGAGAAGCCGTCCAGATACTCCTCAAAGTCCGCTTTCAGTTGCTGTTGCCGGGAGCGAGAGCGCAGGTTACGGAGCAAAAAGGGCGAAGCGTTGTAGAAGGATTGCCGGGCGGCCTGCCGGAGCGCCGCGTCCTGGTGGACGATCCCGGCGGCGTCCAGGCGCGCCTTCATCTGCAGGACATCCTGCTTGGTCGGCTCCAGCACCGCGTCGAGGCGGCAGATCACCGTCATCGGCAGAATAACGTCGCGGTACTTACCGCGCACGTAGAAGTCGCGCAGCACGTCGTCGGCGATGCGCCAGATGAAGTTGGCGATCCAGGTGAGCTGGCTTTGCTCCACGCCGTTGCAGTCTCCTCGGCGTGGGCGCTACGACCGCACGGCCTTTTGCAGGAGCCCCGTCGTGATCGGGGCGAGCACGGCCGCCAGTTGGCTCGGGGTGCGCTTGTTGTCCCAGTAGGGGCTGAACTCTTTCCCCCAGGCCGAATCCATATCCTGGAACTCGGTGGTGACCGGCTCGTCGCGCGAGTTGGCGAGGCCGTCGGAGTAGTTCTTCCAGTTGACGCCGGGCTGCTTGGCGATCAGGTACGTCCCGGCATCACCCACCGCCTTGCGCGACGGCACCCCCTCCGTCAGCAGGGCGCTCTCCGGCGACCCGAAGAAGTCCACCGCCTTCCAGACGGCGTCGATCTGCTTCGTCTCGGCGGCGATGGCGTAGCCGTCGGCCGGCGCGCGGGTCGTCGCCACGGTCTGGCCGGGCGGCAGCGGCAGCGGCGCGACATCCCAATCGACGTTCGGCACCGGCGCCAGGATGTTGGCCTCCCCGCAGTTGTTGAACCACATCCCGATGCGACCGGCGTAGAACATCTTGTCCACGCCGGGCTTGGCGTCCGCCGGCGACAACGCCACCTTGTATTTGTAGATGAGGTCCTGCAAGAACTGCAACGCGGTCTGATCGGGCGCCTGATCGAGCATGGACTTGGCCCGCCGGTCGTCCAGGATGTGGCCGCCGCCAGACCAGATGTAGGGCTGGGCGTAGACCCACCAGGTCGGGTGGTAATAGCCGAAGGTCTGTTGCGCGCCCGTCCCGCCGCTCAACTTCTGGGCGACGGCGAGGAAGGCGTCCCAGGTCCACGCCGGGTCACCCCAGGTATATTTCGGAAAGGGCACCTGCTTGTTCTGGAAGAGCGTCTTGTTGTAGAAGATGAGGGCGGGCTTGCTCTCGTAGGGATAGATGAACAGCTTCCCGGCCCATTGCGAGCGGCCCCAATCCACCGCATAGAAGTCGGCCGCTTTGACGGTGGTGCTTCGAGCAGCGAGCGGCGTGAGGTCGTAGAGGGCCTTCTGGACCGCGAACGTCGGCATTCGCTTGCTCTCGAACTCCATGATGTCCGGCGGCGTGCCCCCGGCCATCTCCGTCTCGTACTTGGTGTAGGAGTTGGTGATGAGGACGACGTCGACCCGGAGCGAGGGATCCTGCTTCGCCAGGTCGGCGGCGAGCTTCGTCCACTTCTCCAGGTTCGGCGTGTCCGAATACATCTCGAAGCGGATGTTCGGGTTCTTGACCCCCGGCGACGTCGCGCGCTGCTCGGTCGCGCTCGTCGTTGCTGCGGCTTTCGCCGAGGTGGCGACCGATGTTTGGGCGGTGCTGGCGCTGGTAGCCGGCTGGGACGCTGCCGACGCCGACCCAGCGTTGGACGACGCCCCGCCCGCCCCGCAGGCGGCGAGCGACACGGCACCCGCCAGTGCCGCCGCTCCGGCAAGGAAACGCCGGCGGCTCAGCTGGCTCGCCGCGGTGATGGGGTGCGCAACGGGGACGCGTGCCATGGTATTGATCCTTTCCCTCCGGCGCCATTATCGTGGCGTTGTCGTAGCCGGTCAAGCTGCTCGGCGCCCCCTCACCCGTCCCCGACCGGCCATTCTGGGTATCGACCAAAGTCCGACCAACATCAAGCCCTCGGCCCCTTGTCGGCGTCGCCTCTGTAGCGGAACCTTATCGGTACAATAGCGGGAACAGCGCGTGACGGAGGGGTGAACTTGCTCCAGGACGCCGGTGCCGGTCTCCTGCCGATCCGGCAGGCGCAACGGCGGCTCTTCGCCGGCCTCCGGCGGCACTGGACGCTGTCGGCGCAGTTCCTGCTCGCCAGCCTGATCATCTCCATCGGCGGCATGCTGGTGATCGGCCTGTTGGTCAGCCGGCAGATCGAAGACGGCGTCCTCAACCGGACCGCCTCGATCACCGCGCTCTACGTCGACAGCGTCGTGGCGCCCCGCCTGCAGGCCCTGGCGGAACAGCCCCGCCTGGACGACGCCCAGGTCAAGACGCTGACCTGGCTACTCACCAGCACGCCGTTGGCCGACCGCATCGTCACCTACAAGGTCTGGTCGCTCCAGGGAGAGGTGCTCTACAGTCCCGACCCCCAACTGATCGGGCAACACTTCCCCATCGATACGGGCCTCGCCCAGGCGATGCATGGCACGGTGAGCGTGGATATGAGCGACCTCACCGAGCCGGAGAATGTCGCCGAACGGCAGCGGTGGAAGCGCCTGGTGGAGGTGTACGTCCCCGTGCGCGACGGCACCCGCCAGCGCGTGATCGCCGTCACAGAGTTCTACCAGCTACCGGACGAAATCGATGGGGCGATCACCGCCGCCCTCTGGCGCACCTGGGCCATAGTCGCCGGGACGACCCTGGTGATGTACGTGCTCCTCGCCGGGATCGTGCGGCGCGGCAGTAACACCATCGTTCAGCAGCAGCGGGCGTTGCGCGAGAAGGTGCTGGAGCTCTCCCAGTTGCTTGCCCAGAATCAGCGGCTGCACGAGCGCGTCCGGCAGGCGGCGAACCGGACCACGGCGCTGAACGAGCAGTCGCTGCGCCGCATCGGGGCCGACCTGCACGACGGGCCGGCCCAGGCCCTGGCGCTCGCCCTCCTGCGCCTGGATACGGTCGCACCGAGCGAGGGGGAACCGTCCCGCCAGTCGGAGGCGCTGGCCGTGGTGCAGAAAGCGGTGAAAGAGGCGATGGGCGAGGTGCGGGCGATCGCCACCGGCCTGCGCCTGCCGGAGCTGCAGCCCCTGTCACTGACCGAGGTGGCGGAGCGAGCGGTGCAGGCGCACGAGCGCCGCAGCGGGACGCCGGTGGAACTGCGCCTCGATGCCTTGCCGGAGCAGGCGCCGCTGGCCGTCAAGATCGCGCTCCTGCGGTCGTTGCAGGAAACGCTGTCCAACGCCACCCGGCACGGCGGCGGCATCGACGTGCGGGCCCACGTCTGGGTCGAAGCGGACCGTCTCTACCTGACCGTGTCGGATGCCGGGCCGGGCTTCGACTGGACGGCGGTAGACACGGACGGGCACCTCGGGCTGGCCGGCGTCCGGGAGCGGGCGGAACTGCTCGGTGGGCATTTCCACATCGGCACCGCTCCGGCCCGGGGCGCCGTCGTGCAGATGTACTGGCCACTGGTCGATGGGGATGAAGGATGACGGACGCCATCCGTGTGATCGTGGCGGACGACCATCCGCTTTACCTGGAAGGGCTGCTCACGTCCCTGCGTGCCTCGCCGGAGATCGCCCTCCAGGGCCAATCGACGACGGCCGCCGGGGCCTTACGCCTGGCCAGGGAGCATTTGCCGGACGTCGCGTTGCTGGACATCACCATGCCGGGGGGCGGGCTGGAGGCGGCGCGCCAGATCTCCGCCGCCTGCCCGGCAACGAAGATCGTGATGCTCACCGCCTCGGAGGACGAGGACGACGTCGTGGCCTCGCTCAAAGCGGGGGCCTCCGGCTACATCCTCAAAGGCGTCACCGGCCGGGAGTTGGTAGGCATCGTCCGCTCGGTCGCCGCCGGCGAGGTCTACGTTGCGCCCCGGCTCGCCTGGCTCCTGCTCCGCGAACTCTCGCGCCCGCGCAAGCGCGGGCCGCTAGAGGAACTGACCACCCGGGAACGGGAGGTATTGGAGTTGGTCGCCAACGGCCTGAGCAACCAGGCCATCGGCGACCAACTCGGTCTGGCCGAGAAGACGATCAAGCACTATATGACGAACATCCTGGCCAAGCTCCACGTCCGCAGCCGGGTCGAAGCGGCACTGTTGGCGCAGAAGGCGGGGATCGGCGAGTGACCAGAAGGCCCTCTCTCTGGCTTCGCCATCTCTCCCCCAATTCTGGGGGAGAGCCAGCATCGGGCGTTTGGTAGCCCATCCCGAACGATGCCGCACAGGGATGGTCCAAGGAAGCCGCCATCATCCCCACCGCGTTCCTCTCCCCCAGAATTGGGGGAGAGGTCAGGAGAGAGGGCCCCTTACCCGCGCTGCTTCGCGAGCTTCTGGACGCCCGTGCCGAGGCCGAGGAGACCGAACAGCATCAGGCCGAGCCAGGCCAGGCTGGTCGAGCCGCCACCGGCGCCGGTGTTCGGCATCTGGGCCGGCACCTGGGCCGGAGTGGAAGCGGCGGCCGCCGAGACGGTGATCTCGGCCTTCATGCCCAGGTCGTCGTGGATCAGGCACTCGTACTGATAGGTGCCGGCCTTGTCGAACGTGAGCGAGTAGGCCTGGTTGGGCACCAGGAGGCCGGAGTTGACGTACCCGCTGCCGCTGTACACCTTGCCCCCGGCCGGTGCCGCGGCCTGGGGATTGATCGAACCGTCAGGCAAGGTGAAGGGGACATCCTGACCGTTGTTCAGGAAGGTGACGGTGTGGTTCTCGTTCGGGTCCTTCTGCGTCCAGACCACCGTATCGCCGCTGTGGATCGCCAGGTTCTGCGCGCCGAAACGTTCCAGCGTGTAGGACTTGCCGTCACCCCAGCCGCCATTCTCGAAGTAGGTCGTGGTGCCGTCGCCGTTGGCCTTGCTGGTGACCGGCTGCGACGCCAAGGCCGCCTCGCCGGCCGTGATGGCTGCCGTCAACTGCGGGTCGCTGGCCGCCTTATAGGTGGTCTGACTCGTCGGATAGGCCGCGCCAGCCGCCTGCACCACCACCGTGCCATGCATGGATACCGGGTGGATGAGGCACTGGTAGTTGTAGGTCCCCTCCTTGCTGAAGGTCAGCGTGTACTTCGTGCCGGGGATCGGCAACAACAGGCCGGAACTGGTGAACGCGGAGCCGTCGTAGCTGGTGCTGCCCGCCGGCGCCAGGTCCGGCCCGCCCGGCGTGGACGGTGGCGTGCCGAAGCTGATGGTGTGCGCCTCGCCGGAGCCGTCGGCCCAGCTGATGCTGTCGCCGACATCGACGGTGATCGTGCCCGGGAAGAAGAGATCCGCCTGCACCGCCTGGTCCGGCGTGCCGCCGCCCGCCTGGACCGGGAGCGTTGTGCCCGCCGCGAGTACCGGAGCTGCACTCATCGGCAGCATCACCAGGGAGCAGGCGCCAATCGCCGCTGCTCGCCGAATCCACTGGAGAGACCGTCTCATCCTCATCCCTTCCTCCTGGGTACGCCGTCGTACCCGCATTCGCGTGCCGCTTGCTACGCGTGGCCGGAGTATAGCGTAACGAGAATGGAAAGGGAAGGGGGCGGCGCCCTTTAACCGGCGAGTTGCTCAAACCGGTCGATATTGCGCCGGATGATGTCCAGGCTCGCCCGCCAGAAGTCGGCCGAGCGGATGTCGATGTCGAACCGTCGGGCCAGGCCGGCAGCATTGTCCAGGCCGGTGGAGGACAGGAGCTCGTCGTAACCGGCGCGGAACTGGTTCGGCTCATCCTGATAAACGGCGTAGAGGCCCAGCCCGAAGAGGAGGCCGAAGGTGTAGGGCCAGTTGTAATAGGAGCGCCCGGTGCTGTAATAGTGGCCCTTCACCGCCCACATATAGGGGTGCAGGGTTGATGTGTCCAGGCCGTCGCCGTAGGTGGCGCGCTGGGACTCCAGCATCAAGGCGTTCAGCTCGTCCACGGAGAGCTCGCGCTGGCGGCGGCGGTCGAACAGCCCTCGCTCGAACAGGAAGCGGCTATGGATGTCGACGACCACCTGGCAGGCGCCCTGCAGGTCGTCCTCCAGGATGCTCAGTTGCTCGGCGGGCGAGGCGGCGGCGAGGGCGGCGTGGGTGACGATCGTCTCGCAGAAGATGCTGGCCGTCTCCGCCAGCGCCATCGGCGTGTGCCGTTGCAAGGGCGTGCGCTTGGCGAGGTTGAGGTTGTGGTAGGCGTGCCCCAACTCGTGCGCCATCGTCTGCATGCTGCCGAAGGAAGGCTTGAAGTTCATCATCACCCGGGACTCGTCGGCGCGGACGCTCATGCAGAAGGCGCCGTCGCGCTTGCCGTCGCGCGGCTCGGCGTCGATCCAGCGTTCGCCAATCGCCCGCGCCGCCAGGTCGGCGAGGCGCGGCGAATAGCTCTGGAACTGCTCGACCAGGAACCGGGTGGCCTCGTCGAAGCGCCA
>JAICXR010000133.1 GCA_025980355.1 Chloroflexota bacterium
CGGGCCATGGCAATCCCCTGCGGGATCGTCGCCACGGCGTCTGCCGCGTAGAGCGCAGCGCCGGCGCTCAGGACGACGACGTCTTGTTGCGGCCCGGCCTCCCCGCTCAGGACGCGCCGCGTGATGGCGACGTTCGCCGCCACGTCGCCGCCGCGCAGGTCGGAATGCGCGCAGCGTTGCAAGCCAAAGTCCTCCGGCGTGACGACGTAGGCGCTGACCTCACCGTGGCGCACTTCCCAGACCTCGCTCGCCCCCGTCAGCGTCAACTCGTCCATGCTACCTTCCCCGCAGACCACGAGCGCGTGCTCCGTGTCGAGCAGAGCCAGCGCCTGCGACAGTTTCTCGCCGGCCGAGCGGTTCGGCACGCCCAGCAAGTGGTGACGGACAAAGGCGGGGTTGGCGAGCGGCATGAACAGGTTGAAGACGGTCCGCACGCCGATCTCCCGCCGCAAGGGGGCGGCAAAGCGCATGCCCGGGTGATACAACGGGGCGAACATGAAGCCGAAGCCGGTGGCGGCGATGCTGGCGGCGACGCGCTCCGGCCCCAGTTGGATGTTCACGCCGAGCCCTTCCAACACGTCGGCGCTGCCGCAGACGCTGCTCATGGCGCGGTTGCCGTGCTTCGCCACCGGCTGGCCCGCCGCCGCGACCGTCAGCGCCGCGAGCGTGGAGATGTTGAAGGTGTGGGCGCCGTCGCCGCCGGTGCCGCAGGTGTCCACGGCCGGCGCCGGCGGCGTGACCGGCGTCACGTGGGCCCGCATCGCGGCGGTAAAGCCGGCCAGTTCCTCCGCCGATTCGCCCTTCATGCGCAGCGCCAGCATGAGCGCGCCGAACTGGGCCGGCGTCGGCGTGCCGTCCACGATCTCCTGCATGACGGCTTCCGCTTCTTGCCGGGACAGGGAGCAACCGTCAACGACGCGGGCGATGGCTTCACGAATCATTGCTGTACCTCCGTTGATACCTTGACCGAGATGTTCAGGAAGTTGGTGAGGATCTCCTTGCCGCGCGGCGTGCCGATGCTCTCCGGGTGGAACTGGATGCCGTGCGTGGCGTACACCCGGTGCCGGACGCCCATCACCAGGCCGTCTGCCGTGCGGGCGTTCACCAGCAGGCAGTCCGGCAGGAAGACTTGCTCGCCGAGCAGCGAGTGATAGCGCATGGCCTCCAGCGGCGACGGCAGCCCTTGGAACAGTCCGCTGCCGTCGTGGCTGACCGCCCAGACCTTGCCGTGGACGGGATAGGGCGCGCGGCTGACGCGCCCGCCGTAGACGTGGATGATGCCCTGGTGTCCCAGGCACACGCCGAGGATCGGCAGCGCCGGGCCGAGCTCGCGGATCACCTCCGTGCAGACGCCGAAGTAGCTGGGGTCGTCCGGCGAGCCGGGTCCGGGCGAGATGACGATGCGCTCGGGCCGGGCGTGGCGGATCGTGTCCAGCGTGATCTCGTCGTTGCGCACCACCTCCGGCGCGGCGCCCAGCTCGCCGAGATACTGGTAGAGGTTGTAGGTGAAGGAGTCGTAGTTGTCGATGACTAACGTCTTCATGCCGGTACCCTTGCCGCCGCGCGCTCCACCGCCCGGCGCACGCCCGCCCCTTTATTCTCCACTTCCTGGTACACCGCCTCCACCTGGGAATCGTCGACGATGCCACAGGCGGCCTGGGCCCCGGCCGCCTCCCCCTTGGCGAAGAAGCTGCGGATGGCGATGGCGAAATAGCAGTCGCCGCTGAGCGAGAAGTAGCCGACGGAGCCGGAGTAGGGTCCCCGCCCCTCCTTCTCCACCCGGTTGATAATCTTCATGCTCTCGATCTTCGGCGCCCCGGTCACGGTGCCGGCCGGCGACGACGCTGCGTAGACGTCGAACATGTCGTGGCCCGGAGCCAGGCGCCCTTCGACGTCGGTGACGATGTGCTGGACGTGGCTGAATTTGAGCAGGTACATCAAGCGGCGCACCTGGACGCTGCCGAAGCTGCAGATGCGCCCGGCGTCGTTGCGGGCGAGGTCCACCAGCATCATGTGCTCGGCCCGCTCTTTGGGGTCGTCCAGCAGCTCCCGCGCCAGCGCCTCGTCCTCCTGCGGCGTGGCGCCCCGGCGGCGGGTGCCGGCGATGGGGATGATCTCCATCAGCTCCCGCTCCATGCGCACGACGATTTCCGGGCTGGAGCCGATCAGTTCGCGCTCGTCGAACTTGAGGTAGAACATATGCGGCGAGGGGTTCAGCTCGCGCAAGGCGAGGTAGATCGGCAGCTTGTTCCCGGTCACGCGATAGCGGAACTTGCGCGAGATCTGCACCTGGTAGGTATTGCCGGCCCGGATCTCCGCCATCACCGCGGCGAACTGGCGCGCGTGCTCCGCATAGCTGACGTTGCTACCCTGGTATTCCACCATCGGCGGCTGCAAGTGGGCGATGCCGGCCGCCTCGTCGGCCAGCGCTGCCAGGCACAGCGCCGAGCGGTCCTCCTTGAGATAGAAATAGTAGGTGTCGCCGGTGAGCCGGTTATGGATCAAGCCGTCGAGGAAGAGGCCGAACTCGAACTCCGGGAAGTCCGCCCGCCGGAACTGCAAACTCGGCTCGAAGTAACGGCTCGCTTCGTAGGAGAAGTAGCCGACGAGGCCGCCGCAATAGCCCGGCGTCGGCAGGCGTTGCCGGCCGATCAGGTCGCGCAGCGCGGCATAGGGATCGACCACCTCCTGCCGCTCCCCATCCACATACAAGGCACCTTCGCGAGCCAGGATGTGGTGCTCGGGCGCGAAGCCGATGATCGAGTAGCGCGCGACCCGCTCGTTCGCCTCCAGCGATTCCAGCAGGAACACCCGGTCGAAGCGTTGGGCCAGGCGCACGAAGGCGTCGATGAAGGGAATCGTGAGGGCGACCGGCCGGGTGTGAAAGCTCAAGCCGGGTGGGATTAACGGTGCCATCACGGCGCCCTTCGGGAATGGGCAGCGCTACCGCCGCCGCCACGTCGCTCTTCCAGTCGGGGACGGAAGAATTACCGTGGTGCCACCCCGATTCGCTCCCGCCGTGCGGCGGAAAGCCTCATCTCTGGTACGGGCGTCGCCATGGGCGAGCCGATACCGTGCCCTATGCTAACGGAGGGCGTCCGGCGGCGCCTACGCACCCAGCGAACTGGGCTTCGGGCCGCGACTCCCGGGGCCATTCGACGATACCTTCGGCGCCGGCATCTCAGCAGCTTGCCGGCTCTCTGTGCCCGTCAGCGTCGTGTACTCGTCCCGTTCAACGTCTGGTAGGAGAAGGTAGCATGGTGGGGCGCTTACGTCAACTATGGCTCATCGTGCCACAGCCGGCGCATCTCCTCGCAGCGCGCCAGCAGCTCGTCCAGCGTGCCCCGGTCGTCGACCTGGCCATCCTTGAGGACGATGACCTGGTCGGCCCGGCGGAGCGCCGTGCGGCGGTGGGAGACGGCCAGGCAGGTGGCGCCCCGGCGCGCCGCCAGCCGGTCCCAGAGGAGACGCTCCGTCTCCACATCCAGCGCGCTGGAGAGGTCGTCCACCACCAGCAGCTCGGGGTCGCGCACGAACATGCGCGCCGCGGCGGCGCGCTGCACCTGGCCGCCGGAGAGCTTGACACCGCGCGGCCCCACCAGCGTCGCCAGGCCGTGCTCCAACGCCGCCACGTCGTGCTCCAGGACGGCGGCGCGAACCGCCCCAGCCAGATCGACCTGCTCCGGCGGAAGACCCAACAGGACGTTGTCGCGCAGCGTCTCGCTGAACAAGCGCGGCACCTGCGGCGTGTAGGCGCTGCGCGGCGGCACAAACAGTTCGGCCGGATCGGCCACGACCGCGCCATTCCAGCGGATCTCCCCGTCATCCATGGGCAGCAGACCGAGGAGGACGCGCAGCAAGGTCGTCTTCCCCGCCCCGATGCGGCCGGTGACGACGGTGAACGAGCCGCGCGGCAAACGCAGGTCGACATCACGGATGCCACGGGCGGAGTCGGGATAGCGGTAGGTCAGGCCGGTGGCTTCGACGGCATCCAGCCGGTGGGCGGCAGTCTTCCTGATGAAGGGCAACGCCGGCTCGTCGCCGCGCATGGAGAGGGGGCTATGCGCCACCAGCCGTTCCGGGGGCGCCCCCTGCATCAGCACGAGCATGCGCTGGAAGGAGACGCCGGCCTGCCGGTACTGGGTGATGAAATAGCCGAACATGCTGGTCACCGAGGTCAGCCGCTGCAGATAGAGGATGAAGAGGGCGAAATCGCCAACCGTGAACGTCCCGGCGCGCAGCGACTGCGCCGCGAACAGGAGCACCAGGCCGGTGCCGATATTCGCGGCGTTCAGGGAGACGGAGCCCATCACCTCCGTGAAGAGCCGGTCGCGGATCGTGACCGCGCGCCGGTGTTCGTTGACGGTGTCGAAATAGCTGACGACGCGCCGCTCGGCCTGGGCGACCTTGATCGCCTGCACCGCCCCGAACAGCTCGCCCAGCAGGCCGGTGACATCGCCGGTGGCCGCCTGGCTGGCCCGCCGGTACTGGTCGATGCGCTTGCGCGCCAAGCTGACGACCGTGATCACGCCGAGCACCGGCAGCAGCACCGCCAGCGTGATCGCGGCGTTGATGCGCACCAGCACGGTCAGGGCGATGACCGCCACGGCGATCTGGCCGAGGGGATCGAGGGTCCACACCAGGAACCGCTCGATCACCTGGGCGTCGTCGCGGAAGCGGCTGATCGCCTCCCCGGCGGAGGTCGGGACCGCCCGCGCCCCCGGTCGCTCCATGATGCGAACGAACATGTTCTTGCGCAGGAGGGCGCTGGCCGTCATGTCCACGGTGGTCTCCGCGGTGCCGCCCCCGAGCAGCGCGCCGATGCGCATGACCGTCGTGGCGATCAAGAGCGCCGCCAGACTCCAAATACCCAGCCCGGCCGGCGCCTTGTTGGTCAACCGAACGAGAAAGTGCTGGATGATGACGCCGGGGATGAGCGTGAACAGGTACTCGCCCATGGCAATCAAGAGGCCGCTCAGCGCGTAGAGTCCCGGCCGGAGGCGGATGAGCTGCCACATCAGGCGCCAGATGCGCTGCGGGCGTTCTTGTGGCTGCTTCACGAGGCGTTGCTCGCCAGGCCGACCGGACCGTCGGCGACCGGGACGCTGCCGTCCGCCGGCTGCTCGCTGAGCAACCGGGCGAAATGGCTTTCGGGGTCCGCCAGTAACTGCTCCCTTGGGCCGTGCTCCACGATCCGGCCCTCATCAAGCACCATGATCTCGTCGGCGCGGCGCACCGTGGTGAGCCGGTGGGCGATGATGATCGCCGTCCGGTTGCGCAGCAAGCGGTCTACCGCTCGTTCGATTTTCGCCTCCGTCGCCGGATCGAGGCGCGAGGACGCTTCGTCGAGGATCACCAGGCCCGGCTCCGCCAGGAAGGCCCGCGTCAAGGACAGCAACTGGGCCTCCCCGGCCGACAGCCCATCGCTCGCCACGGTCGTGGCGAGCCCCGCCGGCAGCGTCTCATACCACTCCCACAGGCCCACGTCGTGCAGCACGTCGAGGATGCGCTCATCGTCGACGGTCGGGTCGAAGAACGTCAGGTTGTCGCGTACGCTGGCGTGGAAGAGCTGTACCTCCTGGGTCACGATCCCGATGCGTTCCCGCAGGTCGGTGAGGCGTGCCGCGCGCAGGTTGACTCCGCCCACGCGGACGGCGCCCGTCACCGGGTCGTAGAGCCGCAGCAACAGCCGGGAGAGGCTGGTCTTGCCGCTGCCGGTGCGGCCCAGGACGCCGTGTACGGCGCCGGGCCGCAGGGAAAAGGAGAGGTCGCGCAGCACCGCCTCGCCGTCGGCGTAGGCGAATGTCACGCGCTCCACGTCGACGGCGAGCGGCCCGGCCGGGAACTGGGCGCCCGGCCCGTCTTCCAGCGCGCTCCGGAAGCCAAAAAGCTGGTGGATGCGGGCGATGCTGGCGGCGGCGCGCTGGAGGTCCTGCATCTGCCGGTTGATCTGGTCGATCGGCTGCTGGATCATCCCGGTGTAGTAGATGACGAGGTAGATGGTGCCGATGGACGTGCCGGCGTGGTAGAGGGAAGCGCCCAGGACGAAGGTCGCGGCGAGACCGAGCGCCAGGACCAGGTTCAGCGCCTGCCAGGCCGTCGCCCCGACGACGCCCGCCAGCCGCTGCGTCCGGAGCAGCCGGCGCAGGCGCGCCAGGAGCAACCGGGTGACGTAGGCCGTGGCGCCGCTCGACCGGAGGTCCTCGGTGCCGCCGATCCGCTCTTCCAGGAAGCCGAACAGGTCGGCGCTCGCCTGCCGAGCGGCCATCCAGTGCGGGATGGCCAGGTTGCGGAGCGCATTGGCGACCAGGAATCCCAGGCCGACGATGCCGGTGATGACGAGTCCCACCCGCCCGTCGATGCGGAAGAGGACGACCAGCACGCCGGCGAGCAGGAGGGCGTTGCCCAGCACATAGACGATAAAACGGGAAAAGAAGTTCGCCAGCGCGGTGACGTCGCCGTCGATGCGCTCGATCAGTTCGCCGGGCGAATGCTCCTTGTGGAACGCCATGTCCAACCGGAGGCAGTGGAGCGTCAGATCGGCCCGCAGCCGGTTCGTGGCCGTCCAGCCGACCTGCTCGCTCATGTAGGTCTCGAAGACGGAGGAGACCTGGCTGAGCACGGCGACCGCCAGGTAGGCCAGTGCCGCGACGACGAGCGTGCGCATGGGGGCGCCGGACCCGGCGCCGTCAATGAACGTGCGCAGGAACTGCGGGTTGAGCAGTTGCAGGCCGATGTTGCCCAGCAGCAGCACCATCAACACGGCCACCCGCAAAGCCTGCGGACGCACGTACCGGACGAGCAAATCGGCGGAGCGGCCGGGCAGGCTATTCACCGCCGTCCTCCCCACGCCGTCGCGGCGTGCTAGCGATGTGCGGTTGCCGCCGTCGTGGCCGTGGCATGCGGGATCGGCGTGGCCGTCGGCGTCTTGGGGCTGGCGACGGCGGTCGCCGTCGGCGTGACGACGGTCGGAACGGCGGTCGGAACGGCGGTCGGAACGGCGGTCGCCGTCGCCGCGGGGCTTGGGGAGGAGGCCGCGGTCGTCGTGCCCGTCGATGCCGACGTGCTGGCGGTGGTCGTGTCGCTCGTTGTCGTACGTGCCGGCGAGGTCGTCGCCTGGCCCGAGGCCGTTCCGGTCTCGGACACGGTTTCATCGCGGACCGTGGTTGCCGCCACGGCCGAGGTCGCCGTCGCGCCCGGCGTCGCCGTTGACGTCTGGGCGGGTGTCGGCGTTGGCGGCCCGCTGCTCAGCGACACGTGGATGACCGAATTGATATCGGCCAGGTCGCCGGCGGCCGGTTGTTGGACGGCGAGCTTGCCCGTCGGCACGTCCTTAGACGGCTGTGGCGGGTCGATCACGAGCTGCAACGTGAGGCCGTTCAAATCGTTCAGGGCGTTCCGCTGGGTACTGCCGACGAGATTGGGGACGATCACCTGCGGCACGGGCGCCGGCGGATCACCGGCGATGACGTAGTTGAACGGATCGACCGCCTGCCCGTCCTTGTGGATGGCGAAGTGGACGTGGGGGCCGGTGCTGTGCCCGGTGGAACCGCGCCAAGCGATGAGGTCCCCTCGGCGCACGATCTGTCCCACCCTGACTTTCAGCACCGAGTTGTGGCCGTAGGCCGACACGAAGCCGTTCCCGTGGTCGATCTCCACAGCATAACCGAAGCCGCCGTAATCCAGCCCGGCGAACACGACGGTCCCGGTGTCGCCGGCCAGCACCGCCGAACCCTCCGGGCCGGCGATGTCGATCGCCAGGTGGGTCGGCACATATTGCGTGGAGATAAAGCCGGTGGTCGGCATGATGAACTGGCCGGTTCCTTTCACGCCAGGTACCGCCGTTGCCACCGGCATCGGCACGTAGGCCGCCCAATTGATATTTTGCCAGCCGGGGATTCGGCTGATGTCGGTGAGGGTATCGCCGGCGTAGGGGTTCGGCGTCGCGGTGGCCGTGGCGGTCGGGGTGGCGGTGGGCGTCGCGGTAGGAGAGGCAGGTGCCGTTGCAGTTGGCGACGGCGTCGCTGTA
>JAICXR010000583.1 GCA_025980355.1 Chloroflexota bacterium
GCGGGCGACGCCGATCGCGCCGGAACAGGGCGCCAGGCACCGGCCCATCTGCCCGTAGATGCACATTGGCGTTTCACCCGGAACGATGGGCCCCTCGCAACGCGGGAGCTTGAAGCGGTCCTGCAACACGACGACGGCCGATTGCACCGGATTGGCGCGCCGGAACGGCCCGTAATAGGTAGCGCCATCGCCGGCCAGGGTGCGGGTGACGCTCAGGCGGGGGAACGGCTCGTCCGTGCCGAGGCGCAAGTACGGATACTGGTGGTAGTCGCGCTGCGCCTGGTTGCCGGACGGCAGGTACTGCTTAATCAGCCGCGACTCCAGCAGCAGCGCTTCCAACTCGGAGCCGGTTTCGATGTGGTCGATGGTCTCCACCGAGCCGAGCACCCGGCGCAGGCGGTGGGGCTCGCGGGCCCCGGCCCGGAAGTGGGACTGGACGCGGCGGCGCAGATTCGTGGCCTTGCCCACGTACACCACCTGCCCGTCCCCGTTGCGGAAGCAGTAGACGCCGGGGGCTACCGGCAACTGGCGGAGGCGTGCGGCGAGGTCCGCCGTCCGCAGGTTGCCGCCGGCCGATTGATAGCGCACCAGTTGCGCCAGCGACGTCACGCCGTCTTCCTCGGCCAGGGGGAGCAGCTTCAGGAAGGCGGCGGCGGTGGCCGTCGCGTCCTGTTCCGCCCGGTGGCCGGCTCGCGCCGGAACGTCCAGGGCGAGCAGCAGGGAGTCGAGGTTGGCCCGGCGCAGGCCGGGCAGCAATCGGCGCCCCAGCCGGGCGGTGCAGAGGGTCGTTGCGGTGTACTGGATACCGCTCCGGCGGAACTCTTCGCGCAGGAAGCCGTAGTCGAAGCTTGCGTTGTGGGCGACGAGCGGCGCCGACCCGAGGAACTCGGCCAACGCCGGGGCAATGTCGCTGAAGGTGGGACAGCCGGTCAGCATGTCGCGGGAGATGCCGGTGAGCCGGACGATGTCGGGCGGCACACTCGTGCCGCAGTCGATCAGGGTCTGGAAACGTTCGCCCAGCGTGCCGCCCTGGACGCGCACGGCGCCGACCTCGATGACGCGGTTATGGACAGGACTCAGTCCCGTCGTCTCCATATCGAGCGCCACGAACGTCGCCTCCGCCAGTGGCGTGGAGTACTTGGTGGGCATGGCAATCCTTCCCCGGACGGCATGGCACCGTACCAGCGCCATTGCCGGGAAGGCAATACCGGCAGGACATGCGGAGCACACGGTATACTATCTATCACGGGTATTGACCGCACGCTTGCCGACATCGACGACCCGAGCCTCCCGTGCTCCCGCACGGCCGCCCACGGCCCGCCAGCTCCGGTGAGTGGAGTGGTTCCCCCGACTTGGGTGGGGATGCGGGAAGGACGAAACGGATGATCACGGCGACAGCAGACACGGTTGGGGAACTGGCGCAGCGCGCCCTGGCCGGCGAGATGAGCGCGGTGCAGGCCCTCCTGGCCCAGATCAAGCGGGACCACGACGCGCACCAGGACACGACCCTGACCGCGCTCGCGCGCCTGGACGAGCCGTCCCTCTGGCGCGACCTGCTCGATTACCTGGCGACGAATACCTGGCGCGGCCACCATCTGCCGGCCGCTAGCGCCGGTGTGATGCAGGATCTCCACCGGCTCCTCGTCCAGCCCTTCGGCCAATCCAGGCAGCGGCGGCGTGCTGCCGTCCGTGAGGTCTTGCTGCAGCCGCCGCCCCAGCGCCGGACGTTGGCGGCGACGCTCGCCGCGGCGTTGCACGATCGGGAAGCC
>JAICXR010000008.1 GCA_025980355.1 Chloroflexota bacterium
GCGGATCCAGTGCGCGACGAGCGAGGTCCGGGAGTAGTCGAGGACGATGCACTCCTTGCCGTCGAACCAGCTCGAAGAGCGGTAGACCTGGGCGACGATCGCCTGCTCACCCTCCGGCAGGATCTTGTTCTTCAGCGTGCCGGTGGCGGCATCGAACACCTTGCCCTGCCAGGCGATGAGGTGCACCAGCCGGGCGGCGGTATCGCTGAGCACCGTGCCGGGGGCGATGAGGACGGTGCCGTCGACATCGCCCTGGGGGATCGGACCGGCCGGGCTGGCGCGAAACAGGTCGTCGAGCTGGGCCTGCGTCATGTGCAAGAGCTGCTCTGCGTCGAGCATCGCCGGGGGCTCCTTCCGCTGCCTGTGCGTTGGGCCGACACCACCTCGCGGAGAGCGAAGCTGGCCGTAGTATAGGCAGCCCGGTCGGCGGTCGCCGCGCGACATAGGAACATCGGGGGGTTGCTCCGCCGGCCCGTAAATGCTATCGTGCCGGCGTCTTCCAGCAAGGGGGCGGACGGATGGATCAGGCGACGTTTGAGCGGCTACTGAGCGACGGCCAAGCGAGCCTGCGGACGGACGGCGGCCTGGCGGACCTGACGATCGCGGCCGGCCGCGTCGACGCTCCCGTGGTCGTCCTGATCCACGGCATCGGCGGCACGGCCCAGCACTGGACCGACCCCGTCGGGATCGACATCAACGAGACCTGGCTCTTCGACCTGGCGGCCCCGCCGCCGGCGGGCACGACCGGCCTCGGCATGTCTCCGCCCTACCCGGCGAGCAGCGTGACGCCCTGGGTCCGCTTGCTCGGCGACCACGGCATGACCACGGTCGTCTGGAGTCAGGCGCGTCCCAACGACCTGCTCCAGTACGCGACGGCGGAGGCGGCAACGGCGCTGAGCGGGCTGGAGAGGCAGGTGTTCGTGCCCTACGCGCGCGATGTCGCCGCGAACGGCGGCGCACTCCCGCCGCTCGTCCTGCTGTGCCACAGCCGGGGCGGGCTGGTGGCGCGGGCGGCGCTGAAGGCGCTCGGCGCCGCCGGGGCGCCGTATATACGGGCGGTCATCACGCTCTCCACGCCGCACACGGGTAGCTACATGCCGCGCCTGGCCGACGACTACAATGGCGGCCTCCGGCAGCAGATCGACTTCCGCGGCCTGACGGCGTTCCTGCCGGGCCTGCTCGCCCTGCAGCTCCAGTCGTTGCTCGGCCAGGTGGCCGATCAGGTGCGCCAGGGGTTGCTCCATCGTTTCGGCGCCCTGGCCGTCGGGCCCGGCTACGACGAGCTGCTCCCGGGGAGCGCCGCCCTCACGACCTTAGCCCAGGACGAGGCGCCGCTGCCAGGAGTGTCCTATCACAGCTTCGGCGGGTCCGACCCTTCGTTCATCCGTTTCTACCTCTGCGCGGCCGGGCGGCAGTTGGCCCTGCCGGACGTCAGCCCCTACCTGGTGGCGCAGCTCTCGCGGCTGCCGGACGTCGCCGTGCGCTACGGCGGGTTGGCGGAGCTCGACCGGGGCGATTCCTCGGTCGCCCTCGTCAGCAGTCCCTGGCCGGCGGCGTTCGATGCGGCCGGCCAACACCAGGTCGTCTCGTACAACCACATGCAGGCCCTGGTGGACCCGACGCTGCAAGCGGCGGTCCTTGCGCTGCTCCACGCGTGATAAACCGTGCGTTGGCGCTCAGCGGGACAGGGCGAATGCAAGGCTAAGAAGGGCATATTGCATACGCCCTTCCCCCTAGCCTTCCTTCGGGCGGGCCAGGATGGCCAGGGCGGTGTTGAGCGCGGAAATGGCGACGATCAGCACGGCGGAGCGCTTCTTCACGCCGCCGAGGCCGCTCAGCGCGGCCAGCGTCGCGGCGATGGTGTCGGAGGCGTGGATCACGGGGGCGGCGCGGAGCGCCATGTCCCGCCGCGGGCCGGCGCGCAGCAGGTCCAGGGCAATCAGCACGGTCCGGATGCCGAACATGCGAAACACGTAGAGCAGTGCCGGCGAGGTCTTGGGGTTGACCCCGAGGTTCCGCACCAGGATGGCCGGCGCGACGAGGGCAAGGGCGCCGTTGAAGAGGCGAGTGCCGGCCAGCGCGATCCGCGCGTAGTCCTGCCTGCGAAGCGACGATGTCGGTCCCATGCCACCCTCCCACTGTTCCGGCGTCACGTAGGCGCCAACATACGGCAGCCGGGCCGTGCTGTCAAGGCGGATCGCCGGGGCATGCGGTACAGTGGCAGGGCCGTGGGCGAAGGGAGAAACTGTGCGCGTGCTGGTCACCGGCGGAGCCGGCTTCATCGGGTCGAATTTCATCCGCTACTGGTTGGATCGCTATCCCGACGACGAGATTGTTAACCTTGATGCGCTGACCTATGCCGGCAACCTGAGCAGCCTGGCCGACGTCGCTGCGGCGCACTGCGACCGCTATCGCTTCGTGCGCGGCGACATCGGCAACGTCGACCTGGTGGAGCACCTGCTGACCGAATATCGCGTCGACGCCGTCGTCAACTTCGCCGCCGAGAGTCACAATAGCCGGGCGCTGTTCGATCCCGGCGCATTCCTGCGCACCAATGTCCTCGGCACCCAGGGTCTCATGGAAGCCTGCCGGCGGGCGAAGACGCCCCGTGTTCACCATGTGAGTACCTGCGAGGTCTTCGGCGACCTGCCCCTGGACAGTCCGGACAGTTTCAGCGAGGAGCATCCCTACCGGCCCCGCACCCCCTATAACGCCGCCAAGGCCGGCGGGGATCTGGTGGTACGCAGCTACCAGGAGACGTTCGGGCTGCCCGCCACGATCTCCACCTGTGCCAATAACTTCGGCCCCTACCAGTTCCCGGAGAAGGTGATCCCGCTCTTTACGACCAACGCCATCGACGATCGCCCGCTGCCGCTCTATCGCAGCAGCGCCAACCGGCGGGAATGGCTCTACGTGACCGACCATTGCACCGCCATCGATCTCATATTGAAGAGGGGGCGGATCGGCGAGCTCTACAACATCGGCAGCGGCGTCGAGCAGAGCGTCGAGCAGATCACGGACTGCGTGTTGGATCTGTTGGGGAAGCCCGCCTCGCTGAAGACCTACGTGCCGGACCGGCCGGGCCTGGACCGCCGCTATCTCTTGAACAGCGGGAAGATCCGGCGCGAGTTGGGCTGGCAGCCGGAGGTGGATTTCGCGGAGGGCATGCGCCGCACCGTCGCGTGGTACGTGGCGAACGAGGAGTGGTGGCGTCCGCTGCAACGGCAATTGGCGGTGCAGGAGAGCGGCTGGGGAACGCCGTGATAGGGTCGGCGCATGCCGGCCGCGGTGATGTCCGCGACGCGAAGGCCCTTACGGGGCCCTAACGGCGCCATAGCGCCCCTCCGATAGCCTCCGGCGGCGTCGCGGCCCCCGGCATGGTGGAAGAATCTCGCGCCCTCCCCCGGGGCAGCAGCGGGCAATTTCGGTCGGCGGTCGCTACACTATGGCGAACGTGGCGGAAACGCTGTGCATTTCCGGCCGTTGTGTCCTATGATGTGCAGCACATGTAGACATCGCGCGGTCTACGCGGCTTGCCTGGGGAGGGGAATACCGATTATGGCGATATCGCTGCCGATTTTGCGAGCGCCCCGCTTGAGCGTCGGCCCGGTCTTATTGGTCCAGCCGAAGAACGAGTATCTCGTCGGCTTCAATGAGACGGTGATGGTGGAACCGTTGAACCTGGAGTTCATCGCCGGCGCCGTTGACGACCTCGTGGACGTCAGCATTCTCGACATGCGGATCGACCAGAAGCTGGAGCAGCGCCTGGCGGAGACCCAGGCCGGCGTCGTCGGCATCGGCTGCGGCTATACCGCGGACGTGCCGATCGTGCGCGCCGCCGTCCGCCGGATCAAGGCCTACAATCGGGATATCGTCGTGATCGTCGGCGGCCACCACGCCAGCCTGTCGCCGCAGGACTTCTTCCTGCCCGAAGTGGATTACCTCATTTGCGGCGAAGGGGAGCAGCCCTTCCGCGCCCTGATCCAAGCGATCGCCGAGCACGATCGCGAGAAGATCAAGCGGATCCCCCGCCTGTATTACCAGGAGGACGGCGCGCACCTGCTGACCTGGGAAGAGGATCATCACCGCTTCCGGGTCAACAAGACGCCGACCGCCGAGATGACGGAGCGTCCGCGTCCGCGCCGCGACCTGGTGGCGCAATATCGGAAGCACTATTATTTCCTCTACCACAACAACCCCTGGACCATGGAATCGGCGCGCGGCTGCGCCTTCCGCTGCAACTTCTGCTCGGTCTGGAAGTTCCACCGGGGCGACTACAAGACGGAGACGGCGGCGCGCACCATGGAAGAGATCCGCCAGGTCGACGGCAAATACGTCCCCTTCATCGACGATCTGGCCTTCCGCCAGCCGGACGTGGCCCAGGACCTGGCCCACGCGCTGATCTCAGAAGGCATAAACAAGCGCTACTGGGCGCAGTGCCGCGCCTCCGACATCGTCGAGCACCCGGAGTCCTTCCACGCCCTGGCCGAGGCCGGGCTGGACATGGTGCTCATGGGCATCGAGGCGATCGACCAGGCGACGTTGAAGAAGCTGAACAAGGGCAGCAAGCCCGGCGTGAACCTGGAGGCGATCCAGATCCTGCACAAGGCCGGCGTGAAGATCTGGGGCGCCCTGATCGTCGACCCCAGCTGGGGCGAAGACGACTTCGACCGGCTTGCCGAGTTCGTGAACCAGTACAACATCGAGTGTCCCCAGTTCACGATCCTGACCCCGCTGCCGGGGACCGACCTCTACAAGACCATGGAGAGCAAGCTGGTCAGCAAGGACCCGCGCCACTTCGACTTCTTGCACACCGTGCTGCCGACCCGCCTGCCGATCGAGAAGTTCTACGAGCGCTACGCCCGCCTCTATCAGCAGACCGGCATGAAGATGAACGGCATGCTCCAGCTCGTCCGCGACAAGATCATCACGGTCGACGACCTGCGGGTCTTCAAGGCGAAATTCGAAGAGCTGATCAACCCCGAAATCTACATGAAGAGCCTGACGGCGGAGCCGGTGGGGTATTAGACTTCACTCCTCGTCCTGCTCGCTCTGCTCGTCGGCCGGGCCGTCGTCCGGTAGCGCGCCGCCGACCGTGGTGTAGCTCACGGCGCGCACGCCCGGTATGGTCTGCAACTGCTCGGCCAGCAGACTCAGGCCCCTGTTGGTGGTGCCGCGGAACTCCAGGCGGACGCGACCGTCGCCATTATGCTCGCCCGGCTCCAGGGAGAGCCGCCGCAGGTCGATGCCGGCGACCCGCACCTGGGTCTCGATCGCCGTGATCTGGCCGGGCTGGCGGCGCACCAGGATCGTGACCTGACGGGGCCGCTTATGCTCGAACATGCGCCGCTCGACCGGCTTCAGGCCGATCAGGACCACCAGCAGGATGACCGTGCAGGCGATGGCGGCGGCGAACATGCCGGCGCCGCTCGCCAGGCCGATGCCGGCCACGGCCCAGACGCTCGCCGCGGTCGTGAGGCCGCGCACGGCGTTGCGCCGCAGGATGATCGTGCCGGCGCCGAGGAAGCCGATGCCGCTCACCACCTGGGCGGCGATGCGGGAGGGATCGAGGGCGATGGTGCGGTCGGCGGTGACGACGTTGACGAAGCCGTAGGAGGAGACCAGCATGACCAGCGCCGCGGCGGTGGCGACCAGGGTGTGGGTGCGCAGGCCGGCGCCGCGGTCCAGGCGCTCCCGCTCCAGCCCGATCAAAGCACCGAGCAACGCGGCCACCAGGAGCCGGGCAATCTCTTGCGGCAGAGGGATGGCGTCCATGCCGGCGTTACCGTCCGGAAACGGAGCAGCGGAAGCCCGCCAGCGCCGCCCGGAATCCCCGCAGATGCGCCGCCAGCAGCGTCTCGACATCGTCGCCCGGCAGGTGCAGCCCGCCTTCCAGCAGCAACGTGCCGGTGTAGTCGACCCGCTCCAGCGCGGCGAGCAGCGGCGGCCAGGCGACGACGCCTTCGCCGGCCGGGCGGTGGCTGTCGCGTTGGCCGTCGTTGCTGTGCAGGTGGACCAGTCGCAGGCGCGGCCCCATCGCCGCAATCAGCGCCGGAGCATCGACCCCCGCCACGGCCGCATGGCCGGAATCGCAGCAGAAGCCGACGTGCGCCGCCGCGAGGGCATCGGCGACCATGGCGAGGTGGGCGAAGCGGTCGCCCCAGCCATGGCAGTGGTTCTCTAGCGCGATACCGACTCCAAAGTCGCCGGCCAACTGGACCGCCGGCGCCAACGCCTCGGCGTTCGCAGCCGCCAACCGGGCGTCCGACGCCGCCGGGAGGTCGTTGCCGAGATGAAAGGCGATCGCCGGCGCCCCCAGCTCGGCGCAGAGGCGGACGTCCTCCTGGGACGCGGCCTGAAAGCGCTGGCGTGCTTCGGCGTTGCCCAGGAAGTCGAAGCCGAAGCTGCGGTAGTGCAGGGCGGCCGGCCGCAGCCCCGACCCCGCCGTACGGTCGCGCAGCGCCGCCGCCAACGGCGAGCCGGGCGTCACCAGGCGGCCGATGGCGCTATAGTCGACGGCGTCGTAGCCGGCCGACGCGATGCGCCGCACGCCGTCGAGCGGGTCCAGGCGACCGAAGAGGTTGATGCCGATCTGCGGGTTGAGGGGCACGCTAGCTCTTCCCGGCGAGGATCGGGTTCGCCAGCGCCACCGCCTGCTTCATGGCGTCGGCCACCGGCATCGTGTTCTTCTGGATATCGGTCAGGAACGGCGTCAGTTTCTCCGAGGCGAGCGTCCAGTTCGGGTTGGTGAAAGCCGGCTTGCCGACCTCGATCCCCTGCAGGACGACCTGCTTGTGCTCCGGCGGGGGCTTCAGGTAGGCGGCCGATGTGAGGACGGACCGGGCGACCGGGACCCGGCCGTTGGCGCTGAAGATCTCCATGCCCTGCGCGCCGTTGTACCAGCGCTCGAACGTCCAGCTCTGGTCCATGTGTTTCGCCTGTTTGTTGATCGTCATCGGGTTCAAGGGCGCCCAGGAGACGAAGCTCTTGCCGTCCTTGGCCGGGGGCAGGGCGAGGTCCCAGGAGAGGTCCTTCACCGGCGCGAACTGGGCGATGCCCGTGCCGCCCCAGTCCAGATGCATGGCCAGCTTGCCGGCGATGAAGGACTTGATGCCGCCCGGCCCGACGCCCGGTTGGGGGGCGACGTGCTCTTTCCAGATCAGGTCGTGCAGGAACTGGAGGGCGTCGATGGCGGCCGGCTGGTCCAGCTCGACCCGTTGCTGGTCGCCGCTCAGGTAGCTGCCGCCGCCGCTCCAGACCCAGGGGGCGATGGCGGAGACGCTGAGGCCGGTGTCGGCGCCGTATTGGGCGTTCGGGCCGCCGTCGCCCTGGGTCAGCTTCTGGGCGGCGTCGAGGAAGGCCTGCCATGACCACTGGCCTTTCGCCATCAGGTCGTTCGGCGAGGCCAGGTCGGCCTCCTGGAATAGGCGGGGGCTCCAGAACAGGTAGTAGGCGGAGCCGCCGGTCGGCAGGCCGTAGAGCGCACCCTGGTAGCTCATACCCTGCAGTGCCGACGGAAAGTAGTCGTCGAGCACCGTCTTATCCCGGCTGACGAGCGGATCGAGCCGAGCGAAGACGTCCTTCTGGACCATGTAAGGGAAGGTGTCGTGGTCGATCGCCATGTTATCCGGCGCGTCGCCGCCGGCGAAGGCGGCCATCAGCTTGTCGCGATAGGTGTTGCCGGGGATCTCCAGCACCTGCGCCTGGATGTCCGGGTGGGCCTTGTTGAACGCCGCCACCACCTGGTGTTCCGCGCTGAAGGTGTCGCCGCCGGCGCCCCAGGTGGAGAAGACCAGGGACACGGCACCGGACACCGTCGCGGCCGCTGTTGTCGCCGCGGCCACGCTATGGGTGGCCGTGGCGGCGCTGGTGGTGCTCAACGTCGCCTGGGCAGCGGCGGTGGCGGCACTTGATGCGCTGCCCGTCGGACCGGCAACGGCCGTCGTTCCGGCGCCGCAGGCGGTCAGCAGGCCGGTCGCGGCCAGGGCGACGCCGCCAAGCCCGATATACCGAATAAGGCCCCGTCGGGTGACCGATGACGATGCTGCGTTGGGCATATTCACTCCTCCTCACGCCCGGTGTACCCCCACGTTGTGGATCGTAGCATACGGTCATGCGTCGTTTGCCTTGCCTGGCCGGACATCCATACCGGCCGGCATACGACATGTGGTGGGCGGCAGTTGACAACCGCGGTAGCCATTCGGTAGGATGCTGATAGAACTTGCGTTCTACGCAAGGAGCTGGCTCGTGGCTGCGTTCAGAAAGGAATTCCCATGCGGCAAGACCCGAGTGAGATGCAGCAACGCATCCTGCACTGCATCGCCACCTTCGTCCGCGACAACGAGATGCCGCCGACCAACCGGGAGATCGGCCAGGAGGTCGCCGTGCACTCCACCGGCCACGTCGACTATCATCTCGCCCAGTTGGAGAAGAAGGGCTACCTCGAGCGCAATGCCCGCAAGAGCCGCGGTCTCCGGCTGTTGCCGAAGGCGTTAGAGCTGCCGGACATCGCCGCTATCTTGCACGTGGAGGGCGAGGCGGACGTGACCCCGCCCATGGCGATCGTCAGCCACTTGCAGTTGCCGGTGATGGGGCAGATCGCCGCCGGTATCCCCCTGGAGATCAGCCCGCAGTACGACGAGCTGCTCGACCTCACCGCCGCCTTCGCCCGCGACGACCTCTTTGCCCTGCGCGTGCGGGGCAAGTCGATGATCGGCGACCTGATCGATGACGGCGACTACGTCATCGTGCAGAAGAGCGACACCGCCGCCAACGGCGAGTGCGTCGTCGCCACCGTCAGCGGGCCGGGCCAGGAGGCGGAGGCGACCCTGAAGCGGCTGTACCGCGAAGGGCCGCGCGTCCGCTTGCAGCCTTCCAACCCCGAGATGCAGCCGATCTACGTCGATGCCAACGACGTGCGCATCCAGGGGCGGGTGGTCAGCGTCATTCGCACGATCTGACGCAGGTCTGACGCACGATGCAACGTCTCGGTGTCGTGGTCATTGGCGTGGGCAGTATGGGCCGGCGCCACGCCGAGAACGTCTGCAAATTCCCGGAACTGCGGCTGGTCGGCGTCGTCGACGCCCGGCTCGATGTGGCGCAGTCGGTCGCCCGGGAGTTGGGCTGTGAACGCTGCTATGCCGTCGCCGACGAGGCGCTCGCCTTGCCCGACTGCCAGGCCGCCATTATCGCCACCGCCGCGGCAACCCACGCCGATCTGGTCGCCCTGGCGGCGCGGTACGGTCGCGACGTGCTCTGTGAGAAGCCGCTCGCCCTCGGCCTTGCCGATGCCCTGCGGGCGCAACGGGCGATGCAGCAGGCCGGCCGGCGCCTGCAGGTCGGGTTCATGCGCCGCTATGATCCGGGCTACGCCGGGGCGTACGAGGCGATCAGGGCCGGGCGCATCGGTCGCCCGTTGCTCTTCAAGGCCGTCTCGCGCGACCGGGAACCGGGACCGTCGCACGGCAGCGGCGGGATCTTCGTCGACTCGGCGATCCACGACTACGACCTGGCGCGCTGGCTCATGGGCGACGAGGTGACCGAGGTGATGGCGCTGACGGCCGCCAGCGATCCCGGCGCGCCGGAGCCGGACACGGGCCTGGTGCAGTTGCGGTTCGCCGGCGGCGCGCTGGGGGCGGCGGAGGTGTTCGCGCACGCCGGGTACGGCTACGACATCCGCACGGAAGTCGTCGGCAGCGCCGGCACGCTGCGGGTCGGCCACGACGCGCAGCGTCCGTTGGAAGTCCTCACGCCGGGCGGCGGGACCAGGACCTTCGCCGGCGATTACCTGGAGCGCTTCGCCACCGCCTACGAGCTGGAGCTGCGCGACTGGGCGCGGCGTATGCTGACCGACCAGCCGTCGGCCGTCACCGCCGGCGACGGGATACGGGCCCTGGAGATCGCGTTGGCGGCCGGCAGGGCGGCCGTGTCCGGTCGACCGGAGCGCGTCCCTCCTGGCAGCAGCTAGCGCAACGGTGGCTGGTCGATAAAGAGGATGCGGATGAGCCGCGTCAAGAGCAGACTGACCAGAAAGTAGATCAGGATCGCCAGCAGCGCCGGCAGCTCGATGACGGAGGGGCCGAACGTTGGCGTGGCCAGCACGCCGATGAACGGCCCGACCAGGGGATCCGTGATGCCATAGATCATCGCAGCGAACGCCGCGGCGGCGTTGGCCGCCACCGCCTTCAGGATAAAGCGGATGGCGATGAGCGCTTCGATCAGGCCGAACACCCACCACAGCACCGCGTTGCAGCGCGCGGCGGCCAGCGCGCGCTGATTCGCCGGGGGAACTCCACTGGGCATCACATTGATATTGGTCGCGGTAGCGGGCGGCACGACGTCGACGGTGTCCGGCGGCGTCTGCTGCACCGGCTGATAGAGCCGTGTCTCCGCCTCGCGTCGTTCGGCATCGGCGTCCGTCGGCTCCGGTGAATAGCGCGCCATTGGGCGTTCCTCCTTCCTTTCCATGATACGACGGGCGCCGGCAGGGGAGGCGGGGAGGGCATGCCGTCGCCACGCCGCCGCGTCCGTCCCTACGGCAGGCCGGACTCAAACTGGAAGACCGTTTGCGACAACTGCTGCTCGGCCTGGATGACCTGGTCGGGATCGGTGCCGTCGGTCATGATGGCGAGGACGTAGGAACGGGTCGGCAGGACCACCAGGCCGGCATCGTTCATCACGCCGTTGGCCTCGGTGCCGATCTTGTGGGACACGACCGCGTAGGGCGGCAAGAGTGCCGGCAGGCGATCCTCGAAGTCGGTGTCGGCCAAGAGGCCGAGCAGGTCCAGGGCGCTCCGCGCCGGGAGTACCCGGCGCCGGGCGACAGCGGCGAAGAGGGTGCCGATGTCTTGTGGCGTGGTGTGGTCGAGGGCGATCGAGGTGTCGGTCATGCCCCAGGCGTCGGTCCGGCTCTGGATGTAGGCTTCCCCCAGGCGCTGCGTGATCAGATAGGCGGCGGTGTTGTCGCTCTGCTTGGCGGCGCGCTGGGCAAGGTCGGCCAGGGTGTAGCTGGTACCGACGGGATCGTAGCGAATGCTGCCGGTGCCGTAGTCCTGAATATCGGCGGCGGTCGTCGTTATCTTCTCATCGAGCGAGATCTGGCCTTTGGCGACCTCCTCGTACAGGGCGACCAGGATATAGAACTTGATGACGCTGGCGGCGACAAACGACTGTTGCACGTGCTGGCCGGTGCTGGCCCCGGTCGGCAGGTCCTGCACCCAGACGCCATAGGTGCCCTTGAGCGGTGCGGTCAGGCTGGCGATCTGCGTGGCAAGCGGTTGGAGGGCGCTCGCCGAACTGACCGTGGTCGCCGGCGCTGTCGAGGTGGAGGTCGTAGCGCTGGGACTGGGCGCGGCGAGGGCGGTCGGGTCGGGCTGCGGGCTGGGCGACGGTTGCCGAAGGTGCCGAACGGCGAGGATCGCCAGGGCGACCACAACCAGCGCGAGCATCAGCGATGGCAGGAGGGGCCGTCGCGGCGGCCGCCGCGACGATACGCGGCGTGGGGGCCGGGCGGCGGGCCGGCGGGGCGTCGGACTGCTGACGGGACGACTCGGGCGTGAGACGCTCACGGGTACATCGATTCATTCCCTCGTCGCGCGGTCAGCACGCTTCGCGCTCTGAAGGTGTGGGGGACCAATGACGCCACCATCGCTCCAGTGTCAGTGTTGGCGGGGGAAGCGGCACGGGCGGATCACCAGATGGTCCCGCGTCAATCGCCGGGCCGCGTGGTCAGACCGTCCCATCGCCTGTGATCGGCGCGGGGAGCGGTAACGGCGCTATCAGACGGCAACCTGGGCTGGCGGTGGCGCCGAGCCCGCCGCGCTCCGCACCACCGGCCGTTAACGCACTTGGGGGCCGGTGAGCGCATGCGCTCACCGGCCCCCAAGCGGTGCCCGGCGGAGTGATCCTTAGACTTCCAACTGATCCGGCGGCGTGGCCGGCTTGGCCGGGGCCGCGGCGCCGGACGCTTGCTTGGCCGGAGCGGTGTTACCGGACGCTTGCTTTTCCGGCGCGGTGCCGGCGACGGGCGAGGCCGCTTGATCGCCCTCCGGCGGCGTCACCTCATCCGACTCCGTCGACGCTTTGCGGAATTCCCGGATCGTCTTGCCGACGGCGCCGCCGACCTGGGGCAATTTGCCCGGACCGAGGATCACCAGCCCCAGGATGAGAATGATGATGAGTTCCGGAAGATGCCCTGTTGCTCCAAACATCGCTGGTTCCCCTGTCTGTTCGGCGTCGGTGTGCCGCGAGGTGGTATCGGCCGCAGCACGGAGGAGTGCCAAACTCCCACCGACGCCCTGTCCATTCAGGATACCCGATGACGGAAAGGTGTCAACCGAAGGGGTCAGTGCGCAGCGCCGACCGCCGACAGGGCGTACGGCGGCAGGGTCTCGCCGCGCTCGCCGGCCGGCGCAGGCGCGGCGGCGCGACCGTTGCGGCTTGCCTGGTGGGCGACGCCGTTGGCGGCGACCGCGGCGGAGTTGCATTGCCAGCGAATGGCGATCGTCTCGACGATGGCGCGGAAGTCGGCCCGCGCTTCCGGGGAGAGGCGGTCGTTGGTCAGCAGCCGGGTCACCGCCGCGACGGTGGAATCCGCCGGGCCGAGCTTCTGCAGACTGGGCGGCACGTGCCCCGCCGAGAAGAGTAATCGGTCCACCTCTTCCGTCACCAGGCCCAGGGCGCGGGCGAGGGCCTGGGCCACCTCCCGGGTCGGCGCTTCCCGCTCGCCGCTTTCCAGCCGGTTGATATAGCTGGCGTTGATGCCCACCACCTTGGCGAGCGCGTTCTGGGACAGTCCGGCCCGCAGGCGATACCGGCGGAGGGTGCTGCCAAAGTCCTCGGTCACTGGGGTCTCCTTTCCTATGCCTCCTATGCCAGGCAGTCTACGGCAGAAGTGCCGAGCTGGCAATACCCGAGCGGCAACATTAGCCTAACTGTGAGCATGGTCCTATATGAAGCGCCCGTATTGCGCACCAGCATACTGTTCATTGCCGACTCGCATAGTTGCCGCTCTGATCGCAGGACGCTATAAGGGGAGGCCACCGTCGCGGACCTGGCCGGGCCGGCCGGACGGATCATCCATCCATCGGCAGCCGGCACGCCGCCAGGGAGGGACATATTGCTACCCCAATTCGGCACGACGGGCTATCCTGGGCCTTCCTCGCCTGCTAGGATGGCACCGGTAACGGCCGTTCGGCCGGACGCGTCGGAGGCGGCACGCCGGCCGGGCGAGAACGGGTGGGGTTGGGCGCTTGGACATCGACACGCCGCTGCACGATCGCTTCGGGCTGCGGGAGTTCCGGCCGGGGCAACGGGAGGTGATCGCTGCCATCCTCCAGCACGGCGCCGCCCTTGCCGTCTTTCCCACCGGCGGCGGGAAATCGCTCTGCTATCAGCTGCCGGCGCTCCAATTCGACGGCGTCACGCTCGTCGTCTCTCCCTTGATCGCCCTCATGAAGGACCAGATCGACTTCCTCACCCGACGCGGCATCCCGGCGGCCCGGCTGGATTCGACGCTGACCGCCGACGAGGTGCGCGCGCTGAACGACCAGCTCGTCGAAGGCCGGCTCAAGCTGGTCTATGTGGCGCCGGAACGCTTCGCCAACGAGCGCTTCGTGGCGCTGCTCCGCCGGGTCAGGATCGCCCTGTTTGCCGTCGACGAGGCGCACTGCATCTCGGAGTGGGGGCACAACTTCCGCCCCGACTACCTCAAGCTGGCCCAGGCCGCCCAGGAATTGAAGGTCGAGCGGCGGCTCGCCCTGACCGCCACGGCCACGCCGGACGTGGTGCGGGACATCTGCGCGCGCTTCGTCATCCCGCCCGACTGCGCCGTGGTCACAGGCTTCTTCCGCCCGAACCTGGAGTTGCGCCTCCTGGCCGCGCCCGCCGAGCGGGAGACGGTGCTGCTGGCCCACCTGCGCGAGCGTCCGCCGGGACCGACCATCGTCTACGTCACCTTGCAAAAGACGGCGGAGCGCCTCGCCGCCCGGTTGGAGAGTGCGGACTTACCGGCCCGCGCCTACCACGCCGGCATGGCGACCGACGCCCGCACCGCCGTTCAGGACTGGTGGATGGCGTCGGACCGCGGGGTTGTCGTCGCCACCGTCGCTTTCGGCATGGGGATCGACAAGGCGGACGTGCGCTACGTCTACCATTACAACCTGCCGAAAAGCCTGGAGAGCTACAGCCAGGAGATCGGCCGCGCCGGTCGGGACGGCGACCATTCCCTGGTGGAGCTGCTCGCCTCCCTGGACGACGTGGCGACGCTGGAGAACTTCGCCTACGGCGACACGCCGTCCGAGGCGGCACTGCGCGCCGTGATCGACGACGTGCTGGCGCGAGGCCCGGCGTTCGACCTGGACCTGACCGACCTCTCCAACCGGCACGACGTCCGTCTGCTCGTCCTGCGTACCGCCCTCACCTATCTCGAACTGCTCGGCGTCCTCCGGCAAGGGACGCCATTCTACGCCGGCTACCGCCTGCGTCCGCTGCGCCCCATCCCCGCCATCGCCGGGCAGTTCGCGGGCGAGCGGGGGCAGTTCATCCGGGATATCTTCGCCCACGCCAAATCGGGCCGGATCTGGTATACCTTCGATCCCGACGACCTCGCCCAGCAACTCCAGCAGGACCGTGGCCGGCTCGTGCGGGCCATCGAGTACCTGGCCGAGCAGGGGGACATCGAACTACAGGCGTCCGATGTGCGCTACCGCTACGAACGGCTGGTGCAAGCTGCCGATGCCGACGCCCTGGCCGCGACGCTAGGCCGACGCTTCGCCGAACACGAGGCGCGCGAACTGGCGAGAATCGGGCGAGTCCTGGCGCTCGTGACGCACGCCGGCTGCCAGGCGAACGCCCTGGCGGCCTATTTCGGCGAGGTGCGCACCCGGCCTTGCGGGCGGTGTACCTACTGCCGGACCGGGACAGCGCAGGTCTTGCCGCCGCTACCCGAACCGCCGCCGATCACCGCGCTGCTGGACGTCGCGCAGTGGCGTGCCCTCCGGGCCGGCTACCCGGCCGAGTTGGGGCCGGCGCGGCCGGCGGCGCGATTCCTCTGCGGCCTCAGCAGCCCGGCCCTGATTCGCGCCAAGCTCACGCGCCATCCCGCATTTGGCGCACTGGCCGAACGCCGCTTTCCCGACGTGCTCGCCTGGTGCAGCAACGGAGGAAGTTGATCCTCGCGACCACGGTCGCCGCTGTCACGCAGGAGCCGGAATCGCCCAGGTCGGTTTCGCCTACGCCTGCGCCGCGTTGAACTTGCGCATCAGGCGCGACTTGCGGCGGGCGGCGTTGTTGGGGTGGATCACGCCTTTGCTGGCGGCGCGGTCGAGCTGGCTCAAGGCGCGCTGCACGGCTTCCACGGAATTCTCGGACTGATCGGCCACGGCCGCCTCAGCGCGGACGACCAGGGTGCGGGTCGCCGTGCGGATCGGACGATTGCGCGCCGCCTTCTTGGCGGAGACACGCACGCGCTTGAAGGAGGAACGCAGGTTCGGCACGAAATCAACTCTCCCAGTAGGCAAGCCCCCCGCCACGCGGACGGCAGCACAACACGTTCAGTGTTCAACAACTGGCGCAGTATACCACCGGCTGGTGGACCGCCGGACGGCGTGCCCTGGCTATCGCTGTTGCGTAGCCGGCTCGATGCGCCAGCGGAGCGCCGGCCTCGGCGGCCGGCGCCGTGCCGAGCTAACGAACCCGGACGACTACACCGCGGTCTGCTCCGCCGCCCAGCGCGGCCAGTCCATCCCCCTGCTCGTCCCCTACTGAGCCGCCGCCGCAACACCCCCGGTGCACGCTCAACGCGGCAATCGCGACTTCCCACGCACAGGCCGCATGCCGAACCTCTCCAACACGTAAGATACTGTGCGTGCGGCGGCGTTGACGGGGCACGGCGTACGGCGACCGCGTGCGGTGCGGTTCCCCGGCATCGGGGCGGAGCCGAGCGGTCGGCGGTGGGCGAGTAGGAGAGTGGGATGCTACAGGTGATCGGCGCAGGCTTCGGACGGACGGGCACGCTCTCCTTGAAGGCCGCGCTGGAGCGACTTGGCGCCGGTCCCTGCTACCACATGACTGAAGTCTTTCAGCATCCTGACCACCTCCCCGTCTGGGAGGCGGCAACCCGTGGCGAGCCAGTGGATTGGGACGCGCTCTTTGCCGGCTACCACGCCACCGTGGACTGGCCGGCGGCGGCTTTTTATGACCGGCTGATGGAACACTACCCGCAGGCCAAGGTACTCCTCAGCGTCCGCGACCCATTGCGGTGGTACGACAGCGTGATGAACACGATCTACCAGGTCAGCCGGTTGGCCCGAGCGGGACAACTGCCGAGCGAGGATCCCGCCTTCCAGTCCCGCCGTCGGGCCGGGCAGATGATCAACGCCCTGATCTGGCAGGGCACCTTCGGGGGCGCCTTCGAGGACCGCGAGCGGGCCATTGCCATCTACGAGGCCCACAACCGTGCCGTCCAGGAGCGCGTCCCGGCGCACAAGCTCCTGGTGTTCGACGTCCGCGACGGCTGGGAGCCCCTCTGCCGCTTCCTCGGCGTGCCCACACCCACGGACGAGCCGTTCCCGCACCTCAACGACTCGGCGTCGTTCCAGGAGATGACACGGGGTCGCTGAGCGGTTCGGCCTGCACGTCGCGGTGCTGCCCGCGCTGGCCGAGGTTGCTTGCAGCGCCCAGGTCCTGGAGGCCTGGATCGTCCGCGGGGATCTCGGCACCCGAGGCGCCGATGGCGAAACCGGCCACGCCGCCGCCTGCGCTGACCAACCCGCGATCGTCGTCGGCCACGTCGCGAGCCTCACCACCGCCATCAGCGTGCTCTGCGGGAATGGGCCATCGCTGTGGGGAACCCCGCTCCAGCATGCCATTCCCTTTCCCCTCACCCGCGAGGGCGCGCGTTGGCACGTGTACTGGCCAACCCTTGCCGAATCGCCAGCGGTCTAGGATCACCGGCGGACATCGTTGTCACGGTTTGAATCCCCAATTGACGGTCTACTACGGTCAACGGACGATCCACGACACCTTTCCGCCTCGGGTAGAACAGCGGACGGCCAGCCCTCAGGACCAGTAGTTCCCCCGCGGTGACGCGAAGGCTTGACTGCTGCTGCTCCGTTCGCGCTCCGCCACCTCTCGCCTACAATGGTCGTGTCCGCGGTCGGTTACCGCGGGGCGACGGTATCCCGCCTTTGGCCGGGGCGATGCCTCAATACGCGCGCGACTCATCGCGAAGGGGAATACATGGCCCCGTACTACTGGCAGGATCGCCTCGTGCGGCTCCGGGCGGCCGAACCGGACGACTGGGAGCTCCTGTGGCGTTGGAACCAGGACGGCGACCTGCTGCGGCACCTGGAGCGCCTCCACCCGCCGCAATCCCGGGCCGCGGTCAAGCGCTGGCTGGAGGAGACGGCGACGCGCCAGCCGAAGGACGACGAGTTCGGCGTCACGATCGAGACCCTGGCCGGCGAACCGGTGGGCGGCCTCGGGACCCACCACTGCGACCCGGCGAACGGGACCTTCAGCTACGGGCTGTCGATCGCGCACGAGCACCGCCGTCGCGGCTACGCCCGCTCCGCCATCCGCCTCGTCCTGCGCTACTTCTTCGAGGAGCGGCGCTATCGCAAGGCGTGGGTCCACGTCTACGGCTTCAACGAGGCGTCGCTCCGCCTGCACGAGGGCCTGGGCTTCCAGCGCGAGGGCCGCCTGCGGCAGATGCTCTTCACCCAGGGGCGCTACCACGACATCCTGGTGCTGGGGCTCCTCGCCGACGAATACACGGCGAGTAATAGCGCGACCGGTGAGGAGAAGGACGGGTGAACGGATGCACCGACCGGCGGGACAAGCGCCACCGTTGTGGCTCCTTATTTAGCGACGAGCGGCAGACGCCGCCGGTGCGGCGGGGCTGGGGACAGCGGTGGGCGTCGGCACCGGCTCGGTGGGGGCGATACCCATGTGGACCAGGATCTTCTGGGCGAGGTCCGCGAACATCGGCGTCGCCGTCTCCGACCCGTAGGGCGAGTCGGTGGGATGGTCCAGCATGATGTAGATCACGAAGGCGGGGTGCTGGGCCGGGGCGAAGCCGACGAAGGAGGCGATGGTGACGTCGGGCGAGTACCCGCCGTTCTCCGCCACCTGCGCCGTCCCCGTCTTTCCGGCCACGAGATAGCCGGGGATGAGGGCCAGCGTCGCTTCGCCCTTGACGGGTACCTCCTCCATCATGTTCGTCAGGGTCGCCGCCGTCGCCGGTGAGATCGGGTGGCCCACGACCTTGGGGTGCGTGACCTGGACACCCTGGGGCGAGATGATTTGCTGGACGACGTAGGGCTGCATCAGGTTGCCCCCGTTCGCGATGGCGGAAACGGCGGTGACGACCTGCAACGAGGTGGCCGTGAGGCCCTGGCCGAAGGAGTTGGTGGCCAGGCTGATCGGCCGCCAATCGGCATTGGCGTTGGTATACACGACACCACCCGCCTCGCCCTGCAGGTCGACGCCCGTCGGGCGGCCGAAGCCGAAGGCTTTCACGCCCTGGTAAAAGGTGTCGGCCCCCGTCTTTTTGGCGGCGAAGGCGGCGCCGACGTTCAGGGAGTGGTCGAGCACGTAGCGCATCGTCACCGTCCCGTGCGCTTTGCGGTCCCAGTCGTGGATCGTGGAACCGTATTCGGTGAGGTAGCCGGGATCGTTGACGGTCGTCAGGGGCGTGACAGCGCCGTGTTCCAGCCCGGTGGCCATCGTGATGAGCTTGAAGGTCGATCCCGGCTCGAAGGGCGTGGACACGGCGCCGTCCACGAAGTTAGCGGCCGGCGTATCCTGGAACTGGTTCGGGTCGTAGGTCGGCGAATTGGCCATCGCCAGGATCGCGCCGGTGAAGGGGTCCATCACGATGATCGTGCCGGAAACAGCGCCGTGCTTCTGGAGGCCGGCGGCCAGCTCCTGTTCGGCGTCGTACTGGATGCTGCTGTCGATCGTCAGCTGCAAGTCCTTGCCCGGCACCGGGGCGATGCGTACGGCGTTATTGAGGTCGATTTCGTTGCCGAGGCCGTCGCGTTCCGCCCGCAGCTCCCCCGGCTTGCCGGTCAGCACGCTGTTGTAGTACTGCTCGATGCCGTAGTTGCCGTCGCCGTTGTAGTTGGTGAAGCCCAGTAATTGCGCGGCCAGCGAGCCGGCCGGGTAGATACGTTTGACGTCCGGCTCCATATAGATGCCGGGGAGGTCGAGGGCGTTGACCTGGTCGCGCACGCTGGGATCGACCTTACGGGCGAGCGTGATATAGCTGCTTTTCGTCTGGAGCAAGGCGAAGAGGCTGTCATAGGTCAGGCCGAGCACGGGGGCCAGCCGGCTGGCCGTCGTGACGGGGTCCTTGACGTCGGGCGGCACGGCGTAGACCCGGTCAAACTCGACGTTGGTGACGAGCACTTTCCCCCGGGAGTCGAGGATGCGCCCTCGCGGGGCGTCGATCGGCACCTGGAGGGCGTGCTCTTTGGTCCCCCTGAGATCCAGCATGCCGGCGTTCGTCACTTGCCAGCTATACAGGCGATAGCAAAGGCCGAGCGCCGCCAGCAAGAAGAAGACGAGGAGCAGGCGATCCCGCCGACGCAAACTGACCGTCACCGGTTGCATGATCGCTCCCCTCCCTAGC
>JAICXR010000342.1 GCA_025980355.1 Chloroflexota bacterium
CCGCTCGCGGAGGGACCGGCCTGGATCGCCCTGCGCTGGCCGCAGCCCCAGCAGATCGGCAGCGTCCAGTGCATTTTCGACACCGGCTTTGCCCGCCAACTGACCCTGACGATGAGCGACGCCGCCAGCCGGAATGTGATCCGCGGTCCGCAGCCGGAGACGATCGCCGACTACCGGTTGGAAGCCGAGGTCGACGGCGTCTGGCGGCTGATCGCCGACGTGCAGGGGAACTACCAGCGGCGCCGCGTCCACGCGTTCGAGCCGGTGACGGCGACGGCACTCCGCCTGACTGCAACCGCGACGCAGGGCGTACCGGAGGCCCGCCTTTTCGAGATGCGGGCCTACGCGCCGGGGCGGTAGGACCGTAGTGTCGAATTCGCGGTTGCCCATTCGACGTATTGGTAAGGCCGGGTGAAGTCGGCCTCGGTAACCGACCACCGGACGCGGCCGGAAGGAGGCCATGGATGCGGAAGATCAGGCTCGCCATGTACGTCTCGCTGGACGGGGTGGTGGAAAACCCGGCATGGACCGGGCCGTTCTGGAACGACGAACTGGCGAATCTCCAGAAGGACTACCTGTTCGCCAGCGACGCCCTGCTGTTGGGGCGGGTGACCTATGAAGGCTTCGCCGAGGCCTGGCCGAAAATGACCGACACCGGGGAGTTCGGCGAACGGATGAACACGATGCCCAAGTTCGTCGCCTCCCGAACCCTGGCAAAGGCCGAGTGGAACGCCACGATCATCCGCGGCGATGTCCCGACCGAGGTCGCGCGGCTCAAGGAGCAACCGGGCCAGGACCTGTTGCTCTACGGTAGCGGGACCCTCGTGGACGAGCTCGCGCGACACCGGCTCATCGACGAGTACCGGCTGATGCTCTACCCGGTCATCGTGGGGAACGGCAAGCGGCTGTTCAACGGCATCCCGCTGACGACGTTGTGCCTCCGCGATAGCATAACGACCAGCACCGGCGTCGCGATCCTCACCTACACGACGGTGGCAGACCAGGCCGGATCTGGCGTCCAATCGTAGTCGGCGAACGTCGCCCCTGGTTGCACCGTTGCCGAGAGATCGCCATATGGCCGTTGCAGGGCCGGCGCGGGTAGCAAGTGTAACGACGTCGTGGCGTCACCGTCGGTCCGACTCGACTCAGGACCGCAGGTACTGTTCCGGGCGCTTATTGGGGTCGTTGCCCTCGATTACCTTCTCCTCCGCGCCCCGCACGGCCCGGGCGATGCCGGCGAAGGTGGGATGCACATTGAGGCGGGAGCGGGCCATGGTGAGGACGATCCAGCCGACCGCCGTGCCCATGAGCAGGTTGACGACGCGGAACAGCAGCGTTCCGGCGGCGGCAGTGCCGGCGTCCAGGGACATCTTGTGCAGGACGAGCGTACTGATGTCTTCATTGGCGCCGATGCCGCCGGGTAGCGCGGAGAGCGTGCCGACAGCGCTTCCGAGCGCATACACCGCCATACTGTCGACCCAGTCGATCTGAAACGCGCCCACCGCCCGTAACGCCAGCAAGAGACCCAGGCCGGCGACGGCGATCGCCGCCATGTCGAAGACGGTTCCGAAGATTGCCCAGCGACTCTTGGCGACGACCACCACATGGGTTTGCATCTCCGCCAGGTTGCCGACGTGGTCGCGAATCTTTGGTATGTGGCGCGCCAGAGCGACAACGCCCCGCAGGATGCCGCCTTGGAGCAGGGCAACGGAAGTGCCGGCGTTGAAGACGAAGGCGACAAGCAACAACCAGCCGGCCGGGTGGTAGGGCGGCACGCCCGGTAGCGCCGCCGGCAGCACCAGTAACCCGTAGACCAACTCTTGCACCAGGATCGTCGGCGCCGAGCGCCGGATCAACGTCCCGTACTGGCTGCGTTGCAGCACCGGGAGCAGGAATTGCCCGCCGGGTACGAGCAGCGCCGCCTGGGCCGCCGAGAAGAGGATAATGGAATCCAGCAGCGAGTTCGGAGCGTCGATCGCCTTGAGCAGGAGATGCCAGCGAATGCTGCGCAAGATCAGGCTGAGCAGCCCGCAGCCGAGGATCGGCAGGATCAGCCAGAGGTTGGCGTGGCGCAGGGCCGCCAGCAGGCTTGCCGGGTGGACGGCTTCGATGAGCAAGGCCAGCAGCACGACCATGCCGACCCAGGGGAGCCAGGGCCGCAGGAACGACCAGACTTTGCCGATCACCCTCCGGTCCCTCTCCGTCCGCTCGCACGATAATGATCGAGGGTACGCAAATCCTGCGCCATTCTTCCCGACCCTGTGAACCTGGCAGGTGGCCGGTCAGCTCAGCAGCGGCGTGATCAAGTCCTGGGCCGACTTCGCCACTGTGTCGGCCGGCTGCTTCCCCGCCCAGAGCAGGGCCAGCTGCTTGTTCAGGGCGTCGTTGATCTGGGACCAGTTCGGGTGGTGGGGGATGAAGCCGGTGCCGTTGGCCCCGGCGACCTGGGCATAGACCTGGTTGACCGCCGTCCCGACCCAGGACGGTTCCACGGAGGCCAGGAACTTGGGGTCATTGGCGACGCTACGGCGGGACGGATAGCCGCCGAACTGGGTGAAGCGATTGAGTTGGGAGCGCGCCGAGGCCAGGTATTCCAACAGCAGCCAGGCGTCGTCGGGATGCTTGTTCGGCGTCTCGATCACCAGTTGCAACGGGGTGATCTGCGAGCCGCTGTGGCCGCTGGCCGGCGCCTTGGGCAGTGGGACCACGCCGATCTTGAAGGGCGCGTTCGGATAGACGGTGCCCAGCCCGCCCCGGTTCGAAATCATCATGGCGACCTTACCGGACAGGAAACTGTTGGAGCCGAGGCCCGCCATCTCAGTGGGGAGCGGATTGACGTGATACTTGTTGTTGAGGTCGCCGAGATAGTTCAACACCTGCACGGCGTCGGGGCTGGCGATCGTCGGGGTGTTGGTGGCGGTATCAATCACGTTGGCGTCGTTGGCGAACAAGAAGGAGAGCAGGTTGCCGCCGCCGCCGCTGAACGTGCAGCCGAACTGGGTGGGGTTGCCGCCGCTGCTCTTGGTCAGTTGCTGGGCCGTCTTCAGGCAGTCGTCCCAGGTCCAGGCCGCCGTCGGCAGCGGCACCGAGCTTCCCTGAAAGAGGTCGACGTTGTAGGCGACGACGAGCGGGCTGCCGTCCGGCGGGATGCTGAACTGTTTACCCTGGTCCTGGCCGTCCGCCCAGTGGGCGGGGAAGAAGTCGCTCTTGTTGAGGTCGGCACTGCGGGCGACATAGCCGTCAAGGGGCAGGATCGCGCCCTTCCTCGCGAAGACGGTGAGGGTACCCGGCTGGAGGCCGACGACGTCGTGGACCACGCCGCTGGCGATTTCGGCGAGCACCTTCGTCTCATAGTCGGCGCCGGGAGCGGAAACGAAGGTCGCCTTGATGCCGGGGTGCGCATCGCCCCAGCCGCTGAGCATGGCGATGTACGCCTTGTCCTCGGCCGGGCCGCCGGAGGGCCGCATGAACTCCAGCTCCTTCACGGCCGGCGTGCTACTGGCTGCGGCGGACGGCGCGTTGCTGGTGGTGCTGGCCGCGGTCGTTGCCGCAATGGTGGCGACGATGCTGGACGTCATGGTGCTGCTTGCGCCGGTAGCAGCCGGTGTGGCAGTGCTCGCAGCGGTTGACGTACTGCCGATGGCGGTGCGGTTGCCCGCCTGCCCACAGGCCGCCAGCAGCGACGCGGCGAGCGCCGCGGCCGCGCCGCAGGACAAGCGTAGGATAGAACGACGGCTATGATGCAAGATTTCCATCTCAGCCTCCTATTCTGTCGGTCCACTTCTGGCGGTCCACCCGCTCATCGATGATGGGGTCGGCAAAATAGCCGCGGCAGCGGCGTCCGGGGATTCAGCCAGGAGATTTATCTCCTGGCTCTTTGGCAGTGACAATCTCCGCTGGCGACCGCTGGCTGAGGAAGTCCCCGGTCCGGCGTTGCCAGGCGCTGAGCTCATCCTCGAGCTGGCGCAGACGGCTGCTTTGACCGGCGTCGGCGGCCAGGTCGTGCATTTCCCAGGGGTCTTCCGCGAGGTGGAACAGTTGGCGGCGGTCACCGCCGGCGGTCTGGTCACTGGATCGGTAATAGCGGATCAGCTTCCACTCCTGTTCGATCACCGCCCGCTGGATATCCTTGTACACGGCAAAGACGCTGTCGCGCCAGGGCGCCCCGGCATCATCCAGGAGCGGCAACAGGCTGCGGCCTTCCACCGTGGCCGGAACCGGGATGCCGGTCAGCGCACAG
>JAICXR010000027.1 GCA_025980355.1 Chloroflexota bacterium
CTGGGCCACGTCCCGGCGATCGTCAGCGTACTGTACGTACCGGGCGGAATTGCGCCGCCGCTACAGGCCATTGCACCGGCCGCCGCATCGATTGGATACCCGAAGTCGCGGCCGCCCCGTTGGCGGCGAGCGGAATCTGTTGACGGGGGAGCCTCAGCAGAAGCGATGCCAGAAGGCGCCGCTCCGTGCCGGAGCAGATCACGAAGAAGGAGACGTGCTTGTTCGGCGGGGCGTAGGTCTCAATCTGTTGATCCATCGCCGCCGGCTGATCAGATCGACGACCGAACTGGTGTGCCGCCCGACGCGGCGTGTGAGCGGGCGGCCCGACCACCAGCCTCAGAAGTTGACGGCGCTTGCCGTGCCGGCCAGCCGTACAATCGTGGAGATCTCCGTTTGCCCCTCGTTGAGGAAGGGAACTGGCGAGAGGCGATGCAAGGTCGTGATCCCCTGCGTGGTGATCGGCGCCTGGGCAGCTTGGCCGAGGTTGACGTGGGGCACGACCAAGGTGAACGACGTGCTGCCGGTATCGACGGTCCGTACCAGGCTGACCGTCACCAGCGTGCCGATCTCGGTGTCCAGCGTCCGAATCGCGTCGCCGTCAAAGCTGAGCGTCTGGTGGCGGTCCTGATAGGTGAAGTGCGGCTTGCCGTCAATGCCGGTTGTCGAGTACGTGACGTGCAATTGCCGACCCTGCACTTGATAGAGGTTGGGCGTTTTTGGTGAAGCCGTTGGCATGAAAACCCTTTCATCATCGTTCTAAATCGCCATGACCAGCATGTCCGCCAGGCGTCGCGGGCCACGATGTTACTCCGCCGCCAGCGCCTCCAGCAAGCCCTGCATGTAGCCGATGGCGTGGGCGCGGCCGCGGTGGCCGTAGGGCGAATCGTCGACCATGTTCGGCACGTGGTCATCGAGCAGGAAGCCGCGGAAGCCGGCCCGCTTGAGGGCACGCATCGCTTGGAAGGGGCGATAATTGCCTTCGCCGATGAAGCATTCCGCGAAGTTGTCGGCCGTCCCTTTGACGTCCCGGAAATGGACGTAGAGGATCTTCCCCCGGCTACCGAAGTAGTCGATGGCCTCCAACACGCTCGGTTCGCCGCCCATCTCCGACCAGCAGCCGAGGCAGAGGTCCAGCCCCCAGGCGTCGCTGTCGGCGATCTCCATGGCCCGGCGGAAGCCGGCGAAGTTGCGGAAGAGGCGCGCCACACCGCCGAGCGACTCCACCGGCGGGTCGTCGGGATGGAGGGCCAGCTTGACGCCGGCTTCCTCCGCCACCGGCATCACCGCCTTGCTGAAGTAGGTGTAGTTGTCCCACATCTGCGCCTCGCTCAGTTGACGCTCGGGGATGGGGATGAGGCCGCGGGCGTCGAAGGGATCGTCGCCGCCGGAGTTGCTGCTGCGGGCGACCAGGAGTTCGCGCTGGCGATCCGGCTGGGCCCTGGACAGGTCGAACACGGTGACCAGCGCCCCGCCGCGCCCCACCGGTTCCCTCCCCGTCCGCCAGACGGAGTTCGGCATGAAGTGGTAGCCGAGGATCGGGATGCCGGCGCGTCCGATGTTGCGGATGGTCGCCTGGTAGTGCTCGAGCTGCTCGTCACGCCCCGGCAAGCCCAGCATGACCTTGTCATAGAAGTGGAGCGGGACATTCTCGATCGCTTCCAGCCGGAGCCCGAAGCGCTCGCTGCGCTGGCGGAGGGCCACCAGGTCGGCGACCTCCCAGCGCTGGCGGCCCGGCAATTGCGGCGTGTTGACCTGCACGCCGCCGACGCCAACTTGCTGAGCGAACGTCAGGATCTCGTCGGTCAGTTGGCTCACCTGCCCGACGGCAACGCGCATCTGTTCGGCCATCGCTCCTCCTCGGCTTTCCCACGCACCGCACCATTCGTCGTTGGATGCAGAGGAGGACTGTACACCACACGACGGCGAGCGCGCCACGGTTGCACGGCAAGGAGTATCATCCACCGATGGCGTGGAAGCCGAGCCGGGATTGGTGGTGACGTGGAATTAGCCCTGACGTACCATGTCGAAGGGCCGGCCGAGCAGCCCTCGGCCGAGGTCTATGCTGAGGTGGAGCGCCAGGTGGTGCTGGCCGAGGGGCTGGGATTCGGGCACGTCTGGTTCTCCGAACACCACTTCCACGTGCACCTGGGCCATTTGCCGTCGCCGCTGACATTCGCGGCCTACCTCGCCGGGCGTACGCGGCGGATTGGTCTGGGCAGCGCCGTGGTCTGCATCAACCTGCACCAGCCGCTGGTCGTGGCCGAACAGATCGCCCTCCTGGACATCCTGAGCGGCGGGCGCAGTTCCGTCGGGCTCGGCAGCGGCAGCACGCCAGCGGAGTTCGCGGCGCTGGGGGCGGCGGCGGAGGAGCGGCACGCTCGTCTGGCCGAGGCGCTCGACATCCTGGAACTGGCCTGGACCGGCAAGCCCTTCGCCTACGCTGGGCACTTCAACCATATCCCCGATCCGGTGCGCGTCCTACCCTGCCCAGCGCGGCCGCTTTTCCCCACGCTCTGGCTCGCCGCCAACAGCCCGGCGTCTGCGACGCTCGCCGGGCGCCGCGGGCTCAAGCTCATGCTGTCCCGCGAACGGTCCGCCGAGGAACTGCGCGCGCTAGACGCCGCCTATCGCGCCGGCCGCGAGGCGGCGGGCTTCGCTCCCGAAGGGGGCATCACCTCGGCCAGCCGCGCCATGTATGTCGGCGAAAATGACGCCGCCGCCTGGCGAGAAGCGAGCGAGGCGGTCTGGCTGCTCAACGCCCGTATGCGGCGGGAGCGACCGGCCATCGCCGCCCTGCCCCAGCCGCAAAACGTGCAAGAGGCCGCCGAGCAGGTGCAGTTCGTCGTGGGCGGGCCGGAACGCTGCCGGGCGTCGGTCCGGGAGTTGCTGGACGTCCTGCCGTTCGACGTCTTCAATCTGCAGCCCCGCTGGGCCGGCCTCGGCACGGAACGGGTAGAGGCGTCGTTACGGCGCTTTGCCGAACACGTAGCGCCGGCCTTTCGCCAGTAGGGTCGTTGACCGGGCCCTAGCCCGAAGCGTCCACCTCCCCGTCGTCCCGGCGCCGATCGCTACCTCGGCCCCGCCGCGTCCCCATAGTGGACGTGCTCCAGGTTGTGGGCGGCGCTGGGGCACGGGGCGTCCTGGCCGGCCCCCGCGCAGTGCGCGCAGATGCCGACGACCGTCACGTCGGTCCGGACCGGCGTGAACCGATGGTCGCGCTCCAGGTGCTCTTCCAGGTCGCGGATGAGCGCGTTCTCCAGGTGGAGGATGCCCTGGCAGACCTGGCAGACGGCGTGCTGATGCGCTTCGCCCGCCGGTTCATAGCGGGCGGCCCCCCCGCCGAAATGCACGGCTTTGACGGCGCCGGACGCCTCCAAAGCCTCCAGCGCCCGGTAGACGGAGCTGCGCGGCAGGCTGACGTGACGCGTCTCCAGGTCGGCGGCGATGTCCTCCGCCGTGCAGTGCGGGCCGAGGCGGACGATCGCCTCCCAGACCAGCCGGCGCGGCAGGGTCTGCCGCAAGCCGGGCGCGAGCGGCGCCGGTGTATGCGTCATCCGTCCTCCTCCCTGTCCCGCGCTACGTCTGCTTCACCATGGCGCCCCAGCGGTCTTCGATCCGCCGGGTCTTCCAGATCGTGAAGGCGGCGGTCCAGGTGACGACGAAGGCGGCCACGATGATGAAGCCCATCTTGTTGAAGTCCAGGGTATTGACGACATCCCAGAAGCCGCCGGCCCAGTTGAACTGCTCGCTCAGGATCTGCAGGACCTCGATCCCACCGACGAAGAGCGCCACGAACACCGAGAGTCCGGTCACCGTCAAATTGTAGAAGACTTTGCGAATCGGATTGGAGAACGCCCAGGAGTACGCTTTGGCCATGAAGGCGCCGTCCGTCGTGTCCATCAAGGCCATCCCGGCGGCGAAGATCGTCGGCAACGCCAGCACGGCCAGCAGCGGCAGCCCCTTGGCCACCGCCCCCGCCGAGACGGCCAGCATCCCCACCTCGGTGGCGGTGTCGAAGCCGAGGCCGAACAGGAAGCCGACGAAATACATCTGCCAACTGAACCGAATCACCTTGAAGAGCCGCCCGAAGATCCGGGTCATGAAGCCGCCGGCCGTCAGCTTGTGGTCCAGATCGGCTTCGTTGTAATTCCCCTGCTTCATCCGGCGATAGACGCCGAAGATATCGAGCAGGATGATGAGATTGAGGATGCCGATCAGCAGCAGGAAGACGCCGGAGACCGCCGTGCCGATGAGGCTCCCGGTATTCTTCAGGCCGCCGCCCTGGATGCCGCTCACGATAACGTGGACGGTGAGGCCAAGACCGATCGAAATGAGGAAGACGACGGTGGCGTGCCCGAGCGAAAAGAAGAAGCCCACGCCCATCGGCTTCTGCTTGTCCTGCAACAGCTTGCGCGTCGTGTTGTCGATGGCGGAGATGTGGTCGGCGTCGAACGCGTGGCGGAGGCCGAACGTGTAGGCGAGGCCGCCGAGACCGACCATCACCGGGTAGCGGGGGGCGATGTAGAGCAGCAGCGTCCCCCAGCCGAGCAGATGCAGCAAGACGATGATGCCGTAGAAGACGCCGAGCCGTTGCCGCTCCCCACCATCGAAGTGCCGGCCAACCGTCTGTGCCAAGGACGCCATCGTGGTCCGCTCCTCGCCAAATCTGCCGTTTGTCCCATCCAACGCCCGACTATAGCATGCTACTGCAACTCAGTCGCAGTTACGGATTCGTCGCAATAACGTTCGGGGGATAGTCGGTCGCGGTATCGTAGAATGCTACTACGGAACGGTCGGGAACGTCCCAGCGTCGGCAGCATGCTGCGTCGAACGCCAGGCGTATCTTTGGCGATGAGCGGAGGAAGTATGGCGAACACGAAGCGGAACCGGGCCGCGGCCACTCGGCGGACGAACGGACGCAGCGGCGCGTCCGCGGTGCCGACGGAGCGCTCGCCACGAGCCGGCGACGCTCCAGCCCCGCCGACCAATAGCAGTTTTGGCTCACCAACCTCGCCGGGCCGAGCGCCCGCGCCGTCGCCCCGCCGCCCGTCGCCTTCGCGCTACGTCGCCCGGCGGCAGGTGTGGTGGCGAAGTCCGATGGCGCTGGTCGCCGCGGTCGTCGCCGTCGCCATCATCATCGCCGGGTTTGCGGCCGTCGCGCTCAACCAGGGGAGCAACGGCGGTACCAGCCAGAAGGATCTCCCCGCCGTCGTGGCGGCGGTGACCAACGTCAGCCCGGGCGTCAGCAGCGCCGTCGGCACCGGCAATCTGCCCCAGCCGCTCGTGGCGACCCCGCCAACGGCGGTCCTCAAGGGGCCGACCCAGAAGCCGGAGCTGCTCTACATCGGCGCCGGCTACTGCCCCTACTGCGCGGCGGAGCGCTGGAGCATCATCGTCGCCCTCTCTCGCTTCGGCACCTTCAGCGACCTGAAGCTCGCCCAGTCGTCCAGCACCGACGTGTATCCGAACACGCCGACATTCACCTTCTACGGCAGCAGTTACCACAGCGATTACCTGGACTTCGTCCCGGTCGAAGAGACGGGGCAGGAACAGCAGACCCGCCTGCAAACCCCGACCGCGGCGGAACAGCAGTTGTTCCGCACCTACGACGCGGCGCCCTACACCAACAGCCCGGGCGGCATCCCTTTCGTTGACCTTGCCAACCAGTTCATCACCGTCAGCAGCGGCTATTCGCCGCAGGTGCTGTCCGGCCATTCTTTTACCGATATCGCGACGGCGCTGGCCGACCCGAAGGCGGCGACGACGCAGGCAATCGTCGGGAACGCCAACTACCTGACGGCGGCGCTGTGCCACCTGACCGGCAATCAGCCGGCGGCGGCCTGCACGGTCGCGCCGATCCCCGACCTTGTCCAGCATCTGCCGACCGCGAAATGACCAGGGCCGCCGCTCCTAGCAGCTCGGAGGTAGCGGCGCAGCCGGGGGCGATTGCGCTGCTGGCGTTCGCCATCGCCGGCATCCTGATTGCCGGGTACCTCACAGCCGTGCATTACACGCCACTGCCCCTGGTCTGCTCCACCACCGGGCTCATCGACTGCGCGCAGGTCACCTCCAGCGCCTACTCGGTGGTGCCGGGCACGACGCTGCCCATTACCGTCCCGGGGATGGGCTGGTTTGCCCTGAGCGGCGCCCTGGCCGTCGCCGCGCTGTTGCGGCGCGGCGACGCCGGGACCCTACGCCTGACGCACCTGTTGTGGGCGACGCTCGGCCTGCTTGCGGCCCTCTACCTGGTCTTCGTCGAGATCGTACGGTTGCACCGCATCTGCCTGTGGTGCTCCGCCGTCCACCTGCTGCTGCTGGCCAGCTTCCTCGTCGCCCTGAGCCGCGTGCAGGCGCTGCCGGAGGAGCCGTAGGCCAACAGGTCGTTTCCTCAGTCCGCTGCCACGTAGGCGCCGTTGGCCCAGCCGAGCTCCTGCCCATCGGCGATCAGGTGGACCCACCCGTCCTGCCGCGCGGTGACGCTGGCGGTGTCACCTTGTGCCAAATAGGACACGACAGCGCTATCGACGCTGGGATCGGCGTGCACGCGCAGGCCGACCGGCACGACGGTGACCTGCTGGCCAACCGGAGTGGCCGGCGCCGCCGGGGGCACGGAGGCCGGTATCGCCGCGCTCATCGTTGCGGCCGCCGGCTGTTGGCCCGCGTCCACGGCGGGACCGGCCGACCAGACGTACGTGAAGGGCCGACGTTCCCGCGGGTTGGCCCAGGCGGCTAGGAAGTCCGCCTGCGATTCCTGCACTTCCGCTCCGACCATTGGGTCATTGAAACGGATCAGATCCCGTTGGGGATCAATGCCCGTGATCACGACGAAATGGTTGATCGGCGTAGAGAACCAGGAGGGGTGGACGAGCGCGATCACCGGGCGCCCCCTGGCAAGCTGGACGCGGAGTAGGGACAGCGCGACTGCTGAACTGCTCGCGCTGGCGGCGTCGGCGCTGGTCCCGGGAGCGAGGGTCCGAATCGTCTGCGCCACCTGCCAGGGGTCACTGCCGCTACCGATCAGTGCCGTCCCGCCCATCAGGTGCTCCGCCCGCCCCAGCGACGCGGTCTCCCCGGTCCAGTAGGCGGCGACCATCGCGGCGCTGGCCGGGCCACAGGCGTAGGCGGCGACCTTCCCGCCCAGTCCGGCCACCGGCGTGAGCTGGGAGATATACGGCACCGCGACCCGGAGGGCATCGGCGGTCGCCGCTCCGCTCATCGCCCCCGCGGTCGCGCCGGCGGCCAGCGCCGCCGACGGGCGTTCCATCACCAGGCTAAACAGGACGACCAGGGAACCGGATAGCAGCCACCGAAGCATTGCGAGCACCTCCGCCTAGCACCCTACCGGTCTGGCCGTTGGGTGACAATCCCCCAGGACGCCCAGGGCAATCGACTCTGTGTCCGGCAGGCAGGTCGGACAGGTGCTCAACCGCATTGTGAACGCGGTCCCGTGCTCCGACCCGGCTGGCCGGCTCCTGGGCCTCGGCCCGCGGCCACACGCTGTACAGGACCCGACCGGCCATAAAGACCGTCCACAGCGCGAGGAGGAGGACCGCCATGCTGAGTGCCGTACCGCACGCTACAATCGCCCTGGTGGGGAGGCGCGAACCGTGAAGATTGTTGACGTCGACATCGTCCCCTTTCGCACCGCGGTGGACCGCTTCCACAATGGAGTGCTCCGCCCACAGGCGCCGGTCACCCAGACCCTGACGCGCGTCGTCACCGACGGCGGCGCCGTGGGCTACTGCCTGGGCGGACAGGGGCACGGCGACCAGGAAGGGCTGACGCCGGCGGCGCGCAGCCAGCTATTGGGGCGCATGAAGCCGCTGCTCGTCGGACATAATCCCTTCGACCGCGAAAAGTTCTGGCAGTGGATGTGGGCGGCGAAGATGCCGGAGAACCTGATGGGCGTCGTCGACATGGCGCTCTGGGACCTCATCGGGCGCGTGGCGAACCTGCCGGTGTACCAGGTCCTGGGCGGCTGCCGGGATCGGGTCAAAGCCTATGCCAGCACCTACCCGAACATGGGCACGCCCGACGAGTACGCGGAGCACGCGCTCGCCTGCCAGCGGGCCGGCTACCAGGCGTATAAGATCCATCCCTACTACTACTGGGATCCGGCGACGCGCCGCGATGTGCCGGGCCGGCCGTCGCACATGCGCTGGGACCTCGACGTCTGTCGGGCGGTGCGGGCCGCGGTCGGCGACGAGATGACGCTCATGTACGACCCCTGGGGCACCTACCACACCTTCGAGGAGGCGTTGCTCGTCGGGCGCGAACTGGAGCGGCTGCATTTCGCCTGGTTCGAGCACCCCATGCCCGAACACCGCGTCCAACCCTACATCCGCCTCTGCCGGGAGCTGAGTATCCCGATCTGCTCGCCGGAGATCATCGACGGCAGCGTCTTCACGCGGGCCGACTGGATCCAGCGCGAAGCCTCCGACATCAGCCGGATCGACGTGCTGCGCGGCGGCATCACGGCGGCGCGGAAGACGGTCGCCGTCTGCGAGGCTTACGGGGTCAAGTGCGAGGTGCATATGAGCGGCATAGGCAACCTCCAGGTGCTCGGCGCGAGCAGTGAGGACACCTGCGAATACTATGAGCGCGGCCTGCTGGCGCCCGGCGTCGACTACGACGCCTCCTATCCCTACCTAAAGGAGCCCTGCGACCCGCTGGACGCCGACGGCTACGTGCGGCTGCCACCGGGGCCGGGACTCGGCTACGCGCTCGATTGGGACTACATCGACGCCAACCGGGTGGAGGAATAAGCGATGGGCGACAGCAGGATGTCCGGCGTCTTCCCGATCCTGGTCACGCCGTTCGATGAGCAGTCGCGCCTGGACGAGGAGAGCCTGCGCCGGCTGGTGGAGTTCAGCATCGGCGCCGGTGTCCACGGCCTGGGGCTGGCACTGGGCAGCGAGATCTACAAGCTCTCCGAACATGAGCGGGCGACGCTGACCCGCATCGTTGTGGGTCAGGCGCGCCGCCGCGTGCCGGTGGTCGTCAACACGGGCGGCGCGGCGACGGACCTGGCCGTCCTGTACAGCAGGACGGCCGAGGAGCAGGGCGCGGACGCCCTGATGGTCCTGCCGCCGACGTTCGCGCCGGCCAGTGCCGAGGAGACGCGCGACTACTTCCGGGCGATCTCGGCGGCCGTGACGGTGCCGATCTTCCTGCAGGACACCTCCGGTGCGCCGGTATCGGGGGCGCTGGCCCGGCAACTGGCGGACGAGTGCGAGCACGTTCGCTACATCAAAGTGGAGAGCGCGCCGGCGCCGCTCAAGGTTGCCGAGGCGGTACGCCAGGCCGGTGATCTTCTCACGGTGTTCGGCGGCGCGGGCGGAAACTATCTGCTGGAAGAGCTGCGGCGGGGCTCCCAGGGCACGATGCCGGGCTGCAGCCAGCCGGAAGCGTTTGTCGCAATCTGGAACTTGTACCAGGCCGGCGACGTGCCGGCGGCCCGAGCGGTGTTCGAGCGGACGATCGTCCCGGTCAACCGGTTGGCGGGCCTGGGGTGGGGAGCCTTCTACACCGTCCATAAGGAACTGCTCCGATGCCGCGGGATCATCAAGACCGCCACGGTGCGCCGGCCCACCGGCGGCTCGCTCGACGCGCCGGGGTGGCAGGAACTGCAAGACATCATCAACGGTCTCTCCAACGGCGGGTAGCGCGCCGCGGTACCGGCGACGGCATGGGATCCGGGGAGGATTTTCCGGCCGTGTTTCCTCCAAGCGCGGACGGATGTGGCCGCGGATGGACGGGGATGCACCGATCACCCGCTGTCGGCTATGATCGCCCGCGACGGGACACGGGATGTCGCCTCAGACGCAACGGTTTCGTAGAGGAGTCGGCAATGATCGAGCAGGAGCAGGCGGCGGGACTGAACCGGCAGCAGCAAGAATACCTCGATGTCCAGGGCTACCTGCTGCTGGAGGGCGTGCTCTCGCCGAGCGAGGCGGTGCAGTACCGGCAGCAGCTCCTGGCGCTGGCCGCTCAGGAACCCGGACGGATCAACCCGACGCAGCACGTACGCTGGCTGGTGAACAAAGGAGCGGACTACCGCAAGCTGCTCTTGCACCCCGCCGTCGATCCCTGGTTCCGCCATCTGCTCGGCGACGACTATGCGCTGAGCACGCTGACTTCCAATGTCGTGCGGCCGGGCGCGCCGGATGGACGCTACCACACGGACTTTCAGGACCGGGTGCCGGAGCCGTTGCCGGAGTTCCCGCTCACCGCTAATAGCCTCTGGCTGCTCGACGAGTTCACGCCGGAGAACGGCGGCACGCGGCTCGTCCCGGGCAGCCACCGCTGGCGGCGCCGACCGCCGCCGGACCTGGCCGTCCACCCGGACGAAATCCGCATCGCCGCGCCGGCCGGCTCGGTGCTGCTGTTCAACGGCGGCGTCTGGCACTCCAGCGGCGCCAACACGACCGACCGCGAGCGCGTCTGCCTGATCTGCTTCTGCCTACGCTCGTTCATGAAGCCGCAGTTCGACTTCGTGCATTATCTCAGCGACGAAGCCTACGCCGAAGCGACACCGGAACTGAAGCGGCTCTACGGCTTCACCGCCTGGCCGCAACCCGTCGACGAGCCCGCCGCGCCGAAACGACGGCTATAGTCGCAGCAACGCATATGCGTCCGTTCAAGAATCGCGAAAGATATCGTGATGGCCGATGCGTCGCCAGCGGATGGCAACCTCACCTTCGACCTCTACAAACTCGAACGTGGCGCGGCCGTCTGGTCCAGCAAATGACCACGTGAGCTCGTGGATACCCGGATGGCCGCCAAGCTGACCAATGCGCAGGCTCGCGGGCCACGCCGGGAGGGGTGACGCGCCACGTGCTTCGTAAGCGTCGTTGATGAGACGGACAGCGTCAAGAAAGAGTCTTTGCTCTTGTCAGGATAGGCGCTGGAACTCGGCCTTGAAGCGCTCGGCGCGCTCATATTTCACTCGGCGGTCAGGTCCGCGATGAACGACTCCAGGTCATCGAAGCGACGGAGTTTCCCGGCGGCGATCTCCTCGTCCACCGCTTGCTCTCCCGCCTGCCATTCCGGTGCCCAAAACCAGGCCTGGGACGGGTCGGCCCCTTTCGAGGCGATAGGGCGAATCGTCACCGTTAGGTGCTCGTCCACAAGGGCCCGCAGGCGGCGGACCTCGGCGACGAGCGTCTGTGCGGTCGGCGCGTCAAGCGCCTTGTCTCGATCGAGCAGCGCCTGAATGCGAGAAAGGTCTGCATCACTCATTGCTCGCCCCTTTTTCTGTGTGGAGGCGCCGTGGCCCGTTCATAGAAGCACAGGATACCAGCCCGGCTTCCCCGATTCCGTGCTCCGTGCTCCCATCATCTTCGGAGTATGCCAGCCGGGGCAGGTCCGCCTCTACCGACTCGGTCGCACGCTTGCGCGTCATCTGATAGCATCGCCCCGTTGTCGCCAGAGAGAAGGACCAGCACCGATGCGTATCACCGACGTTCGCGTCATCTCCTATCCCTTGGGCAAGTTGGAGCGGCCCTACCGCAACTCCATCCTCACGACCACGAACAAAGGCCTGAGCTTTGTGGAGGTGCTGACCGATGAAGGCGTCACGGGCGTCTGTTTCGGCGGGAACCGCGCCACCATCGAAGGGTCGATCAAGGCGCGGCTGGTGGGCGAAGACCCGCTGGACGCCGCCCGGCTCTGGCATCGCATGTTCACGGGTTGGCGGAAGCCGGTCGCCAAGGGCGACGCCATCGCCGCCATCGGCTGCGTCGACAACGCCCTCTGGGATCTGCGTGGCAAGATCCTGGGGCAGCCGGTCTACCGCCTGCTGGGCGGCTTCCGCAACCGCGTCCCGGCCTACGCCGCTGGCGGCTACTACGAGGACGGCAAGGGGCTGCCGGAGCTGGCGGCGGAGCTCACCGGCTTCGTCGACGCCGGCTACCGGGCCGTCAAGATGAAGGTAGGCGGGGCGCCGTTCCCTGAGGATGTCGCTCGCGTCCGCGCCGCCCGCGAAGCGTTGGGTCCCGACATCCAGCTAATGGTCGACGCCAACAACGCCTGGAACGCCGCCGAGGCGATCCGCTTCGGGCGCGCCGTCGAACGCTACGACCTCACCTGGTTCGAAGAGCCCTGCTGGCCCGACGATCTGGAAGGAGCGGCCGCGGTGTGCCGCGCCCTTGACACGCCCGTCGCCAGCGGGGAGATCGAGTACACGCGCTGGGGCTGCCGCGACCTGATCGAACGCGGCGCGGCGGACATCGTCCAGGCCGACCCCCAGACCACCGGCGGCCTCACGGAGTGGCTGCGCATCGCCGCGCTCGCCTCGGCCCACCACCTGCCCATGGCGCCGCACGGCAACCACTATGTCGGCGCCCACGCCGTCGCCGCCGTCGACAACGGCATGATCGTGGAGAGCTACGCCGGCCTCCATCCCTGGCAGGACGAGTTCCTCGCCCCGATGCGCCTGGAAGACGGCGAGCTCGTGCTGCCGGACACCCCCGGCCTCGGTATCGGCGTGGACCGCGCCGCCCTGGAGCGCGCCGCCAGCCGTTAGCGTCGCGGTCCCGGCGCACCTTAAACGGTAGGTGTCGGCGGCGCCAACGTCAGCTAATGGCTCCGTCCCGCAGTAAGAAGCTGACACCATGCACCGTGCGTGGATCGGTTCGACCGCGCCGACTCAACGCTTGACGTCATGGCGGCCGGTTACTATACTCACGGCACCGAGTTCCGCGATCTCCCACGAGGAGGTGGCTATGACCTCTCGCCTGGCGGATCTGTTACAGGCAACGCGCCGACATCGATTCGTCGGGCGTGGGGCCGAGTTGGCCCTCTTCCGGTCCGCCCTCAGCGCGTCGACGTTGCCGTTCCACGTCCTACACGTGTTCGGGCCGGGTGGCGTGGGCAAGACGACATTGCTCGGCGCGCTCGCGGATATCGCCACCGATATGGGCATTCCCTCCGTCCTGATCGATGCGCGCAATGTGGAACCCTCCGCGGAGGGGTTCCTGAGTGCCTTGCGCCTCGCCCTCGGCCTGCCGCCGCCATCCTCCCCGCTCGATGCGCTGGCCACGCGGTCCGGCCGTCACCTGTTATTCATCGATACCTATGAGACGCTCGTTCCTCTGGATGGATGGCTTCGCGACACGTTCTTGCCCCAATTGCCGGGCGAGATGCTGGTGGTCCTGGCCGGCCGCTTCGGCCCGGCACCGGAGTGGCTAGCCGATGCCGGTTGGCGGGGCTCTCTCCGACGGCTAGCCATCGGCAATCTCGACCCGGACGACAGCCGGACCTATCTCACTCGCCAGTCCGTGCCCGACGACCAGCATGGGGCGGTGATCGAGTTTACGCATGGCCATCCCCTTGCGCTCTCGCTGGTTGCCGACGTCTTCGCCCAGCGCCCCGGTACCCGCTTCGATCCCTCCACTTCGCCGGACGTGGTACGGGTCCTTGTCGAGCAACTGGTGCAAAAGGTACCTGGCCCGGCCCACCGTGCTGCGTTGGAGGCGAGCGCCCTGCTGCGCCTGACGACAGAGCCGCTGCTCGTGGCGATGTTGGCCGTGCCAGACGGCCACGAACTCTTCGAGTGGCTGTGCGGCCTCTCGTTCATGCAAGTGGGCCACCTCGGTGTCTTCCCGCACGATCTCGCCCGCGAGGCCCTGGTGGCCGAGTTACGCTGGCGCAACCCCGATTGGTATGCCGAGCTGCACCGCCGCGCCCGCACCCATTACGCCGCTCGCCTCCAGACGACCAGTGCTGCCGAGCAGCAGCGCGTGCTGTTCGACTACTTCTTCCTCCACCGGGAAAACCCCGTCGTGCGCCCATTCTTCGAGTGGCAGGAGAGTGGGAGTACCCTCCCGGATCGGCTGTCGCTCGACGATATCCCTCTGCTGATCGAGATGGTGGCGCGGCACGAGGGGGAACAGTCCGCGCAGTTGGCCAGGCACTGGTTGGCCCGGCAGCCAGAGGGCACGCTCGTGTTCCGTTTGGCAGGCCGGCGGCCGGCAGGCTTCGTCATGCTCCTGGCGCTGCAGCTCGTCACCGCGCACGACCGGGAAGTCGACGCCGGGGTGCGCGCGGCCTGGGAGTATCTGGAGCGCCACGCCCCACTTCGACCGGGCGAGCGAGCCACGCACTTCCGCTTTTGGATGGCGGATCAGACCTACCAGGCGGTCTCCGCGATGCAGACCCTGGTCTTCGGCTGTGCCGCTCAGCACTACCTGACCACGCCGAGCTTGGCGTTCAGCTTCTTTCCGTGTGCTGATGCAGATTTCTGGGCGCCGGCGCTCGGCTACGCCGACCTGGTACGGCTCGCGGAAGCCGATTTCGAAGTGGGCGGCCGGCGATACGGCGTGTTCGGCCACGACTGGCGGACTCTGTCACCCCTGGACTGGTTGGGTCTGCTCGCCGAGCGGGAGATGGCAACCACACTTCCCCCGCCCGGGCAGTCACAATCGGAATCGCGCGCCATCCTGGGCCAGGCCGAGTTCGCCGCGGCCGTCCGCGAGGCGTTACGGTCGCTGCGCCGGGGCGACGATCTGCACACGAACCCGCTCCTCCGGTCGCGGATGGTGGTCACCCGGGCAGGAAGGAACGCCACCGACGCTGCCTGCATCTCGGCCCTGAAGGACCTCATCAAGGAGGCGGCGGAGGCGTTGCGTGCTTCACCACGCGACGCCAAGGCGTACCGTGCCCTGTACCATACCTATTTCCGTCCGGCAGCCACCCAAGAGCGGGCCGCCGAACTCCTTGATTGGCCCTTTAGCACCTTCCGAAGGCACCTCAAGGCAGGCAGCGATCGCATTGCCGAGCAGCTCTGGGCATGGGAGATCGGCGGCCCGCACCACTGAGCACCGCATGGGCACTTTTTGAACTGGAAAGTGAGCACTTCCACCAGGCACAGTCGTGGTGATCGAATCGCTGGACTCGCCCCCGTTTCCGGGAGATCACCATGGCCACCCTACCCGACCTTATCGCGGCCGAACTCGTCGCCGCCTGGAATGCGCACGACTCTGACCATCTCGAGGCCCTGTACGCTGCGACGTATGAGGGGACGGACGTCGGTGACACGGCCCCGATTCGGGGCCCGGCCGGCGCCCGCCGGGCGGTGGAGCGGTATCTGCGGGCCTTCCCCGACCTCCATCTGACGCTGGAACGGTCAGTCACGGACAGCGGGCAGGTCGCCCTGTTCTGGACGGCACGGGGCACCCACCGCGGACCGCTGCTCCATATTCCGCCGACTGGGCGATTCATTGCCGTGCGGGGTAGCTCGCTGCTCGCCGTCCAGGACAGCCGGATCACCAGCGGATTGCATATCTGGGATGTCGCCGGGTTGCTGCGTACCCTCGGCCTGCTGCCGGAGCTCTAACGCCGCGTCGGATGTGGCTCGTTGCGTTTGGGCACGGGCCGGTTCAATAACAAGGTTAAGGAGTGCTCTCGTGACAAACCCTCTCCGGTCTCGCCTCGCCGGTCCGTCGGTGGGGCGCCTCCCCTCTCGCCGGCAGTTCCTCGCGTTGCTCGGCGCCGGGGCGGCTGGCGCCGGTGCGCTCGCGTCCGGCGTGGCGCGTTTCTCCGCCCTGGCGGTCCCCGCCGCCGACGCTTCCAGCCACCGCGAAGCGCCGCTGATC